>NZ_JASCPK010000001.1:0-223000 GCF_029959385.1 Pseudomonas sp. PS01303 | reverse complement strand
CGCGATAGCGGTTCATCATTCAACATTTATGTTGGCTGAAAGACCGCTATCGCGA
Source organism: Pseudomonas sp. PS01303 (assembly GCF_029959385.1). Taxonomy (NCBI): domain Bacteria; kingdom Pseudomonadati; phylum Pseudomonadota; class Gammaproteobacteria; order Pseudomonadales; family Pseudomonadaceae; genus Pseudomonas; species Pseudomonas sp. PS01303. The sequence goes on along the minus strand of NZ_JASCPK010000001.1, from coordinate 222,945 downwards.
GCAGGCTCACTCCTACAGGAACTCATCGTTTCGGAGAATCCTATGAATTCGTCGACTTATCCCGCCGCTCAACACGTCATGGTGCTCTACACCGGTGGCACCATCGGCATGCAGGCCAGTGCCAACGGCCTGGCCCCGGCGTCCGGCTTCGAAGCGCGGATGCGCGATTACCTGCACAGCCAGCCTGAACTCGTCGTGCCGCAGTGGCGCTTTCGCGAGATGTCGCCGCTGATCGACAGCGCCAACATGACCCCAACTTATTGGCAGCAACTGCGTGAAGCGGTGGTCGATGCCGTGGACGTGCAAGGCTGCGACAGTGTGCTGATCCTGCACGGCACCGACACGCTGGCGTACAGCGCGGCGGCGATGAGCTTCCAGTTGCTCGGCCTGCATGCGCGTGTGTGCTTCACCGGTTCCATGCTGCCGGCGGGCGTGACCGACAGCGATGCCTGGGAAAACCTCGGTGGCGCACTGGTTGCCCTCGGCCAAGGCCTGGCGCCGGGCGTGCATTTGTACTTCCACGGTGAACTACTGGCGCCGACCCGTTGCGCGAAAGTGCGCAGCTTCGGCCGTCATCCATTCAAGCGTCTGGAGCGTCAGGGCGGCGGCGTGAAAGCCCCATCGATTCCGGCGTCGTTGAGCTATAACCAGCCGAAGCAACTGGCCAAAGTTGCCGTGCTGCCATTGTTCCCCGGCATTAGCGCTGGAGTTCTTGATGGCCTGCTCGACAGCGGCATTCAGGGTCTGGTGCTGGAATGCTACGGCAGCGGCACCGGGCCGAGCGATAACCCGGAGTTTCTGGCGAGCCTTGGTCGCGCGCGGGACAACGGCGTGGTGGTGGTGGCGGTTACGCAATGCCATGAAGGTGGGGTTGAGCTGGATGTGTATGAGGCCGGCAGCCGCTTGCGCGGGGTTGGCGTGTTGTCCGGTGGCGGCATGACCCGTGAGGCGGCGTTTGGCAAGTTGCACGGGTTGCTCGGTGCTGGGCTTGAAACTGAAGAAGTGCGCCGGCTGATTGAACTGGATCTGTGTGGTGAGTTGCTCTGAGCAAGGCTCTGGATCGGCCCTCACCCTAGCCCTCTCCCGGAGGGAGAGGGGACTGACCGAGTTGTTTTTCGCTGTCCTTCGACCTGATAAACCGTGTCGATTGTGGATTCGGCAGAGATGTCTCACGTCGGTGCATCTCACCAACATCCCCCAATCGGCCCCCTCTCCCTTTGGGAGAGGGCTGGGGTGAGGGGCTGTGACGGCATATAAATTGCTGCATTCCAGCCATCTCAAGGCTGGAAGATCCCATGCTGCACTCCCACCTCACTACCCTCAACGCGGTCTCGCTGATCCTCAACACCTTCAAAGCCGAAGGCCTGTCGAGCGAGGCGCTGCTCAACGGCAGCGGCATCAGTGCGGCGGATTTAAACCGTGCCGACACACGCATCACCACCAACCAAGAGATGCAGGTCTGCGCCAACGCGGTCGCGCTCAAGCACGATATCGGTCTGGAACTGGGCCGGCGCATGCACGTTTCCTGCTACGGCATCCTCGGTTATGCGCTGCTGACCTGTGCCACCTTCGGTGACGCTTTGCGTTTGGCGATCCGTTATCCGGCGCTGTTGGGAACACTTTTCGAACTGAGCCTGGAAGACGATGGCGAGCGCGTCTGGTTCGTTGCGGCGGACTATCGCGAAAGCCCGGCAATGGCGGTGTTCAATGCCGAGTTCTGCCTGGTCTCGCTGAAGGTGATTTGCGATGACTTGCTCGGGCATCCGCTGCCGCTGCTCGCCACGCGGTTCGAACACGCCGCGCCGGATTACCGCGACAGCTATGCCGAACACTTCAACGCGCCGCTGCACTTCGCCGCCAAGGACAACGCCTTCGCCTTCGACCGACACTGGCTCGATCAGCCGTTGCCCTTGGCGGATGCCATTACGCATCAAGCCATGGCCGAACGTTGCCGCAAGCAGAACCTCGAATTCACCGGGCGTCAGGCATGGCTGGGGCGCATTCGTCAGTTGCTCAGTGCGCAATTGAATGCCGCGCCGGGGCTGGAAGGATTGGCGCAGCAGATGAAATGTTCGCCACGCACCTTGCGCCGCCATCTGAAGGACATGGGCAGCAGCTATCAGGAACTGCTCGATGAACTGCGTTTCGAGCGGGCCAAGCAGATGTTGTGTGAGGATCAGTTGCCGATCTATCGCATTGCCGAAACGCTGGGCTTCAGCGAGACCGCGAGTTTCCGCCATGCCTTTGTACGCTGGAGCGGCGTGGCCCCCAGCCAATTCAGGGCTTGAAAATCTAAAGATCGCAGCCTTCGGCAGCTCCTACAGGGAATCGGTGTAGGAGCTGCCGAAGGCTGCGATCTTTTGATCCTCAGGGGGCGAATTGCGGTCAGAGGTTTTGGCCAGATCAATCCCCTTTTGGCCTTTCCTGCCGTTCTCCGATTCCTCTCGCGCCGCAACACTGGGGGCAACCGAACCAGCCTTGCGGAGAACAACAAATGCTGACGATCTACTCAGACGATCACCACCTGCACCATGGCCGCTGCGAACTCATCGATGGCCAGCTCAAGCCGTGCTTCGAAATGCCCTCGCGCGCCGACCATGTGTTGCAACGCGTACAAAACCAGAACCTCGGCCCGGTCGAAGCACCAAAAGATTTCGGCCTCGAACCGATCGCCCGCATCCACAGCCGCGACTACCTCGATTTCTTCAAAGGCGCCTGGGATCGCTGGACTGAATTCAACACCGACGGTGACTTGCTGCCCTACACCTGGCCCGCCCGCACCCTGCGCGCGATCAAACCGACCAGCCTGCACGGCCAACTCGGTTATTACAGCTTCGACGGCGGCGCCCCGATCACCGCCGGTACCTGGCAAGCGGCCTACAGCGCGGCGCAGGTTGCTCTCACCGCACAAGCAGAAATCCAGAATGGCGCACGCGCAGCCTTCGCCCTGTGCCGCCCACCGGGACACCACGCTGCCAGCGATTTGATGGGTGGTTATTGCTACCTCAACAACGCCGCCATCGCTGCACAAGCCTTCCTCGATGCAGGCCACAAGAAAGTCGCGATCCTCGACGTCGACTACCACCACGGCAACGGCACGCAGTCGATTTTCTACGAGCGCAGCGACGTGCTGTTTACTTCGATCCACGGCCACCCGGAAGCGGAATTCCCGTTCTTCCTCGGTTATGACGATGAACGCGGTGAAGGCGCCGGTGAAGGCTTCAACTTCAACTATCCGCTGCCCGCCGGTTCCGCCTACGACGTTTGGAGCGCGGCGCTGGAGCAGTGCTGCGACGAGATCGACCGCTACGGCGCCGACGTCATCGTCGTGTCGCTCGGTGTCGATACGTTCAAGGATGATCCGATCTCGCAATTCAAACTCGACAGCCCGGATTACCTGGCGATGGGCAAACGCATCGCCGCCCTCGGCAAGCCAACGCTGTTCGTCATGGAAGGCGGTTACGCGGTCGAAGAAATCGGCATCAACGCGGTGAACGTGCTGGAAGGTTTCGAGCAGTAAACCCGACAGACTGGCGCACAAACTGACCCGCCACTGCGCGGGTCTTTTTTTGGCTGCGATAAATAGTTACCACCAAACGCCAAAGAACCCCCGCTACCTTCGCGAATCCGATGCTGCGTTTTGCAGCCTCATCGTCAGAAGGATCTGAACATGCTCAACAACGAGCCCGATTCTCAACCCACGCCCACTCCACCCGGCGACCTGTTGACACAACTGGTCACTGGCCCTTCCCTGCGTGAAGTCGCCTCAACGGTGCTTCGCTCGACACTGGCCGGGCTTTACCCGGCCCTTGAACTCGATCCGGATCTGGTCATGGTCGGCACACCTTCCTGGATCAGCGACGGTGAACAGATCATCGCGGGGGATACTCGTTTCGAGTCCCTGACCGACGCTCTGCTGTGGCACGTGATCGCCAGCAAACCGGTGATGTACATCGACGGTGAACAGTTCCTGACTCGACAACCGGGCGCCAACCCGACCATCCAGTTATCCGTCAATATCGATGCCATCGGCCGGCAGCTCAACACGCTGGCCTCGGTGTTGTTCACCGCCTATCAGGAACAGCAGCTCGATTACTGGAACCAGCTCACCAAGCCCGACACGCCTCGCTGGCAGGAGCTGTCGCTGGCCCTGCGCGCCCGCTGGAACCTCAAGCGGGTCAAAGGCTGGGACGCCGATCAACTGGCCCTCGCGCGCCTGGTATTCAATTATCCCGACCGCGCCCTGCGCCAGTCCCATGATCCTTACCAGACGCGGGTCTGCCTGATTGATCTGGATCGCGGAGGCGCAGCCGCGCAGCACCTCAACATCATGGACATCGCTGTGGTCATCGGCGTGCAGGGTGAACGCACGATGATCCTCAGCCACTCGGTGGTCATCGGCTTTCGTGCCCATTCTTCACTGGAAGAACTGAGCGAATACCTGAGCCAGTTTGCCGATCAGCCACCGGAGAGTCCGGTCGAGTGGCGATTAGTCGAACCCGAAGGCAATTTTTTCGACACCCAGGCCTGCACGTTGATCGCCCTCCAGGCTCAGGCGCTGGGCGAGCTTGATTTCAGCGACAACCCGGCAAGACCAGCCCCGGACACTAACGCCCATCACGCGCACAACAACGACGCGCGCTTCAATCGCATCGACCCGTTATTACCAGAGTGGCTGAGCCGAGCGAATTCCAACGACCTCAGTGCGTTCAGCCGCCACCTCATGGAGTTGGCCGCCGTACGGCAGAACAGTGCCACTTCATTTGAAGATGACATCCCGCCGATTCAGCGTTTCGCTCTGAACAACATCAGCTTGCTGATGCAGAAAAAACACCCCGAAGCCAAAGACCTGAAACTTGAAGATCTGCGTATCCGCATTACCAGTCCGGTGGTCTGGGGTACTCAGGCCACCGGCACTAGCGAGACGCTGATCCTGAGCCTGGCCGAACTGGCTCTGGAAAACCTGATCGCGGAACCGTTGGGCGATAAAGAACTGTATTTCCTCGGCGCGCAAAGCGTTCCCCACTGGCTGACGACCGCCTATGTCGAAGAGCTGGTCACCACACTCAATGTCGGTAAAACCTATCCGGCGCGGATCAAGGATCGACTGATCGATGACCCGGTCAAGTCGGCTTATCTAGAGGATCTGTACAGCCGTCACTTGCGAGTGCAACTGCCGCTGCTCGCGCTGCAAAACAAGATCCGCGGCGAAGGCGGCATTGATGAGCAGGGTTATCGTTACGTCGTCGCGGTGATGAGTACCGACGGTGAAAATCGCCGCGTCGACGATCAGGAAATCGTCATCCGGCCACTGTCGTTCGTCCTTGACCAACAGGCCGATGACAGCGCTGATTCCGTCACCAACATGTTCGTGATCGGCCCGCGTGACCCGACTAGAGGCCCGTGCCTGCTCTACCGGCCCCTGCTGGATAACGCACTGACTCAGTACCCGACACCGGCGAGTCTGATCTACGCCATCAAGCATTCGAAAAAGATCCGCGAATCGGTACTCGCCTGGTTGCCGGATCGAGTGCGCGCCACTTATTCAAACTACATTTTCCACGGCGACTTGCCCGACCTCGCGGTGCTCGCCGAGCTGCTGACCAATCCGCTGCTTAACGTCAACCTCAATAGACCGGTGAGGCTGGGCGGCAACGTACTGGCAGGTGATTACCTGCCTGCTTTGTTCAAGGCCAATGCCCACGCGCTGATCGATCTCGCCGACCGGCAATCGGTATCAAACGCCGAAAGTCATTGGGCGACGCTGAAACTGGGTGCGTGGAAACTGTTTAACGCGGTGTTGCCATTTCTCAATCCGACTTTCGGCGCGGCGGTGTGGATCTGGCAGATTTTTGATGATCTGCAGCAAACACTTGAAGCTGCACAAAACGATGACCACGAACTGGCTGCCCACGCCCTCACTGACCTGCTTCTGCAGTTGGCCATGGTGCTGGCCCATCGCGCGGCCACGCGGGGCAGGCCGACGCGCCGGATCGGCGAAACCGAAGCGCAGGTCAAAAACACAGTCGTTGAAACACCTGTGCACCCGACGAAAATCCAGATGAAACAGCTCGCGGACATTTCATCCGTCGACTTGCCGGCCAGCCATCAATTGGCAATCCATAGCGATGGCGCGCTCAATCGCACGCCCGTCAGCCTTGGTCAGGCTCTGGAACGCTTTGCCATCAACAAGCCGCCCGAGTTGGGACAACCCATCAATGAGGGCCCGCAGCAACACCTCTATGCCAGCGACGACAAGCTCTACGCCAATGTCGGATCGCGCTGGTTCGAGGTTCAACTCAACGACCAGCACGATGTACAGATCATCGACTCCCGCCACCAGCCACCACGCCCGGGGCCCCTGCTGGTACATAACCTTCAGGGGCGCTGGTTCATCGATACGCGCCTGCGGTTGCGCGGTGGCGGGCTCAAAAGCCGCAGAGCCGAAGTGCTGCGCAAGAATGCACAGCGGGTCGACGAACTGCGCCAGCAACTTAAACAATTCGACAACCAGCTGGGGCCGACGAAGGCGGCGTTGGTCGCTGCGCGCAAGGCGATGCTCAGTGCGCCGGATGCGACCTATCCCGCCCACGAAACGGTATTTCTGCAAAAGCTTGAAGCACAGATCCGCGCCTACGACGACGCCATCAGCTCGGTAAAAGAGCTGAACCGCTTCGATGCCGTTCCGCGTTACCGCGCCTCAATGATCGAGATGCTCAGAACCCAGCTGTTTTTCAATCAGTCGTGGATCGATCAGATCGAAACGGCATTCAAGTCGTCGCTGAACGAGACATTGAAGCTGCTGGCCGGTGAGGAGCTAGGGATCAAGCCGGCTGATCTGGGCCCTTACAAAGAGATGCTCAGACTGACCACCCTGATGATCCAGCGTACAGAAATGGCTCAAGCGAGTTTTCTCGAACTGAACATTCTCGGCAAAGAAGCCGCGCAAGTTGCCAGTGATTTCAAGAGAAAACTGCCGGAGTACGAAGTACCGGACATGAAAGCGCTACGGGTAACGCTGACGCGTCCGTTCTGCGTCAAAGAAGGCAACAGCGCCAGGCTGGACGCTGTTCGGGAAAACCTCGAACGTCTGGTCGACGAGGCCGACCTGGCGATTCAGAACTCGCTGGATCTGCAACGTGAGGATCATGTCCTCAGCGATAGCCAACGTATCGAGCCGCTCAATGCATTGGTCGATCAGTTCGCCATCATCGACTCGCGATTACGCGATCTTGCGCTGCAGTCAGCCGCAGAGCTGATACCCGATCAGCTTGAGCAATTGCAATTACACATCAGCGAATTCAGCCAGCAAAGCACCCACCAACTGACTCAACTGTTGCGTGACCGTGGACCTCAGCAGCCACAGCCCGGCCCGTCACGCGCGCCGGTAAAGAAAGCCATCAAAACGCGCTTCAAAGGCACTCAGCTCGCGGTGCCACGCAAAGAAGCCGAGGGTCACGTGCAATTGGCGGATGTCAAAGCCAGCCTGACCGGCAGGGTATTGGCAACCTTTCACAAAAAGGAACCGGGCGTTTGGGTGCAACGCCTGCGCAGCAAACCTCCGAAAATCCTGCCATCGAGAAGTTTGAGCAGCCTGATGAACTCGGGGCAATCCTTGCTGGATGCGCTGCAGGGCTTTATCGAACGGCAAAAAAGTCTCGCTCATGAAGCGAACCGGCTGCCGATCGAAGTCGAAGAGTCGCTGAACCACCACGCCAATCAGTTGCACGATACCGCCAAGGCCATCGAACAGGCGTTGCGTTCTGCGCCTTCTTCAAATGCCCAGGCGAACACCGCGACCCTGCTCAAAGAAAAACTCGACGCGGCGGTGAAACAGCTCAAGAGCGAGGGGCATTCACTGCGCGTGAGCATGACCAAACGCCAGTTGCCCACAGCGCCGCGCGTCGAATGGCTGATGGCGCAGCAAGAGGTGACGATCGCAGTGATTGCCGGTCGGCGTCGGCTCAAAGGCCCAAGGAAAGACTTTCTGCAGGAATATGAAATTCGCGACCGCAAAACCAACGCCGTGCTGTGGTACGCGCACTTTCATTACGAGCGCGCCGACACGGTTGCCGAGTTGTTCAGCGCCGCCCACCTCAAGACCCGAGACCAGCGCCTGTTAGGCGGAGCCTACAACCTGACCAGTGCGTCCAGCACACAGGATGTGATCGCCATCTACCGCAGCGAGATCGGCGTGCAACTGGCAAAAAATCTGTTTTTTTCTGTCACCACACCTTCCACATCGCAGGCACACGCATGAATCCAGTCATCACATTGGCTTCCAGCCCGTCCACGCCCTTGCTCGATAAAAGCCGTCTGGTCAACCTGACCAGCCATGGGCCGACGCTGGCAGGTGTTGCTGCGCAATTGCTCAGCGAAGCCGTACACGGGTTATATCCCGAGCTGGCACTGAATCCAGACAAGTGCATGATAGGTACACCGCAATGGCGTGAAGAAGACCATCAGATCGTTGCCGACACCACTCGTTTTGAATCCCTGAGCCACGCGTTGGTACGCCTGAATTTGTACGGTGCCGCGGCCAACTTTCTCGCCGGTGAACACTTCCTGACCACGGAACCCGACGCGCCAACGCCCAGGCATCTGGCCGTCGACATCGAGGAGATCGGCCGCCTGCTTAATGAGTACGCGCCGCTGCTGTTTGTCGAGTATCAGGAACGCCAACTGGATTTCTGGAACAGCAGCAGCCGCTCCGAACAGCATTGGCAAGCACTTGCCGACTCTTTGCGCACAGCCCTGGACGTCAACCAGGTGCAGGGCTGGAACACCGAAGAGTGTGCCTTGGCCCGGCTGATTTTCACCACGCCGGACAAGAACATTCGATTGGCAACTCAGGGTGATTTCAGCGACATTCGGGCCGGCCTGATTGATATCGACATTCTCGAAAGCGCTGGCGCAACTCACCTGTTGCTGGGCGGCGCGCTGGTCATTCGCGCTCGTCACGAAGGGCACGAGCGGGTGTTGATGTACACCATCGAGAGCGGCTACGAGTCGTTTGCGTCGATGGATGCGCTGGGGGCGTCGTTGCCCTCACGCCTCTCCGAACAGCTGGACGGGCGACCGATGCAGTGGCGATTGTTCGAGCCGGATGGCAACATTTTTGATCACATGGCCTGGGCATTGGTGGCTTCGCAGCTCGACGCCATAGTCGCGATCAGCGCCAGTGACAGCGACAACCCCTCCGCTGCGGCCACCCTGACGGAGTCGGTGATGCCTGTCGACGAACAGGCCCGACTCGATCAACTCGACGCAGCAATTCCGGACTGGCTGCACAACGCCTCCGCCAAAGACCTCGCCGCTTACAGTCGATATATCACCGGCCTGGGCAAGCTGTACCGCGACCCGCAGGCCAAAATCAGCAAAGATCTGATCGAGCCCATCGACCGTTTTGCCCAGCGGCTGATGCACGAAGCAATTATTCGCGACAAACACGCCGAAGGCGCCGCCGCCCTGCCCCTGGATGATCTCGAGATCAGCATCACCAACAGCTTTACCGCCGGTGATCTGACGTTGCCCAACGTGCTCGACACCTATTCGCGCAACCTCGGCGAGTTCGCCCTGGAAAATACCGCGCCTTATCAGGCCAGCCTTCGTTTCAAACACGGTGAGCCTGTACCGGCCTGGCTGACAGTCGATCTGTTGGTGCGGCTGTCAAAGCAAGTCGATATCGGTCAGGTCTACCCACAGCTGATCAAGCGCAGGTTGCTCGACGACCCACAGGAGTCGGCGCGTCAGGCAGCGCTGTATCACCAGCAGTTGCGCCTGTTGCTGCCCCTTGCCGCACTGGAAAACAAGGTTCGCGCGCAGAACGGTTTTGATGAAACCGGTTTTGCCTACATTCGCCAATTGGTCGGCGAACCCGTTGTGTCTTCACAGCGGATTTCCATCTGCCCACTGACGTTGATCCCGCAGCATCGACTGGTCAGCGCCGCGGACACCGTCACCAACATGTTCATCATCGGCCCGGGCGATCTGGACAATGGTCCGTGCATTCTGTACCGCCCGCTGTTTGAACCGACGCTGATGCAATTCCCGTCACGACAGAATTTGCTGTACGCCTTGCATCAACCGGGCGAACTCAGGGATTCGGTATTGGCCTGGCTGCCCGATCGCAATCTGAGTTTCGAATATGCCCAGTACGTGTTCCCCGTAGGATTGCCGTCGCCCTGGCTGATCACGCAACAGCTCTCCGACCCCAATCTGCGTCTGGACGGGCTCGGTCACGTGAATTTCGGCCATGACGAAATCAACGGTGACCGGCTGCAGACGCTGTTCGAAAACAACGCACGGGCCATCGTGGAACTGGCGGATCGTCAATCGCTGTCCAACGCCGATCAGCGCTGGCTGTTGCTGCAGGAAAGCAGCTGGAGCCTGTTCAATGTCGCGTCGAATTTTCTCAGCGGCGCGCTCGGGACAGCCGTTTGGGTGTGGCAAAGCATTGAGGAAATCCAGCAGGCGCTCGACGCGCATGAGCGCGGTAATCGCCTCGGCGAGTGGACTTCACTGGGCAATGTGCTGTTGACGCTGGGGATCATTCTGACCCACCACGCCGTGCGGCAACGACGTCGGATTTCGGGCACGGCAGGCACCCCACGAACGGTCATTGAAGTCCCGCGCAAAATCGAGGTCGCCCCGGTGAGCTCACGTTTTCAGCCAATGCCTTTGCTCAATGAACTGCCGCCTGAACACAGTTCATCGCTTGAAGTCGGCGGCTCAGTGCCACGACGCAACTCCGCCGAACTGGGGCGCTATCTGGATTCGCTGAAAGTGACACCGCCCGACCTGAAGCACGAAGCGTTGATCACGCTCAACGTAGAGCCGCCTCACCTCTACCAGCTCGGGGACAAGACCTACGCGCAGGTGCGCGAACGCTGGTTTGAAGTGCGTCTGGATCCCGAGGATCAAGTCACCCTGTGTGTGCCGGGCGATCCGACGCGCAGTGGCCCGCTGTTAACCCACGGTCTGCAGGGATTGTGGTACATCGACACCCGTTTGCGCCTGCGCGGGGGTGGCCGCAAAAGTCGTCTGCAGCATTTCAAGCACGCCAACGAGCACCGAAAACAACAACTCGAAGACGCATTGAAGGCGTTCAAGGAGCGCGAAAAAATCCTCCAGGCCGAGTTGAACACGACGTTCAACGAAAAGCTCAGGGCAGCCCCACCGGCAAGCGCAGCCGCCACGCGCGCTTACGGGCAAAAAGTGGAAACGGCCATCAACGAGTACGCGACGGCGCTGGATCAACTGCGCGAATGGCGCACCAAGGGCGGCACGGTCGGTTATGTGTACGACATGGTGCGCATGACCACAGAACTGCACAAAAACATCTCGGCGTGGTTTTTAATCAACAGGAATGCCTACGATGCAGCCACGCATGCAATGGCCTTCAACGTACCCGCCGATCAACCGATCCCCCGCCAGATCTACGTCGACACCATCAGCCGCTCGATCCATCTGGGCCAGCAACTGGAAGAGAAACTGACCCTGGCTCGTACCTCCCTTGAGCAGCTCAAGGCGCTTGGTAAAACCGGCATCATCACAGCGACAAAACTTGAAAACCTGATGCCCCGTGCTACCGCGCTGGATTTCAAAGCCAATGAAATCGGCATGTCCAACGAGCTGTGTCTAGAAGACCGCGGTGGCCCGCTCATGGGTCAGGCTCGCGAAGAGGTCAGTAGCATTATCATCAGTGCGGCGAGAGCAGCGCACGAGCTGGCTGTCCAGACCGATGCCGGAAGCCCCTCAGCGACACCCGCTGCGGAGCTGGAACGGATGAACCACTTCCTCGAAACCTTCAACGATGCCGACGAGCGCTTGCTCGAGCTGCCCGATACTCACCCGGGACTGGTCAAGCGCGCCCCGGTGATGCATCTGCGCACGGTGATCGAAGAGTTTCGGCAAGTGGCGCAGACCCGTCTCGACTCTCTGCTGCTCAATGAAGAATCCCTGCAGATCACCGAGACGTCACAATCCGAGCGCCCCGGTCCATCGCGGGCGATGATCAAGGTGCACAAGTCCCGACCACGCGATCCAGCCCCCGCAGCCCCGGCGCAAAAACCCGCTGAAGCAGTGAATAAAATACTGCCAAAATCAACTTCTACACCGACGCCGGCTCGCGACGATATCGACACCATAAACAATGCCCTGGATCTCACTCTCGATTACCCCAACTTTCTCAAGCGTACCCGCAAGGATGCGCTGCGGCCCTCACGTATTCCTGCCGACATGCAGGACATCCATGATCAGTACGCGCTGAAACTGGAGCGCCGTGCTGACGAGGTCGAACAAGCGCTGAAAAACTTGCGCGAAGCCAAAAAAGAGCAGCCTCCAGTGGCAGAGCTGAGTGCTGAACTGCGTGAAGCAGCCCGACATGTCAGGCAGGAAGGCGTGAATATCCGCGCCAGCCTGTACAAACTGCGCAAGCCGACGCAAACCGCCTTCAATTGGATGTACGAGCAAGCGCAGGTCAGTCTCGTACGTGATGAGCGCGGACTGATTGCAACGAAACAGTTCGGCGATTACTTTCAGGAATTCCGGATTCTGGACAAAGCCAATCACAATCGGCCGCTGTGGGTTGCCCACTTCCACTACAAAACGCTGCAGACACCGTCCGACCAACCGACGACGGCTCACCTGAAAGTCGCCGACGGCTACCTGGAAACGCTCACCGTGGATCAGCAAAAATCATTGAATGCGTTCGATCGGGTCAACGGTGTTTTGCGCAAACTGACTGATCCGGCACTGCGCAAACTGTTCCTCGATCTGCCTGTGCTGGAGGAACCTGCCGTCGAAGAAAACCCTTGATCTCAGCCCCGCCAAACCTTTCGTAAACGCCCGAGTGCCGCAGTGATCGCGGCCTCGGGCACGGCGGCAAAACCCAACACCAGGCCGGCGCGTTGATCCGCCGGCAAGGTTGAATCCGGCAGCCAATAACTGCTTAAACCGTTGATCTCGACATCGGCGCTGGCGGCCAGAGCAATCAACTGTTGCTCGCGGGCCAGTGTGTCCACGGGAATGGTCAAATGCAGACCGGCCGCCACACTCGGCAGGCTGCCGACGCCGGGAATATCGCTCGGCCAACCGGCCAACAAGGTATTGCGCCGGCTCAACGCTGCACGGCGCATCCGCCGAATGTGTCGCTGAAAATGCCCGGCCGCCATGAACTCGGCCATCACGGCCTGGGTGCTCACTTCCGAGTGGCGCACGTCCACCGCGCGGCGCTGGGAAAAGGCGTCCACCAGCGCTGGCGGCAGCACCAGATAACCCAGGCGCAGCGCCGGGAATGCGACTTTGCCGAAGGTGCCGACGTACAACACCCGCCCCTGCCGATCGAGCGCCGCCAATGGCGCCAGCGGTGCGCCGGTGTAACGGTACTCGCCGTCGTAATCGTCCTCGACGATCCAGCCTTGCGTGCGCTCGGCCCACGCCAGCAATTCCAGACGTCGCGCCAGACTCATCACCACGCCGGTCGGGTATTGATGAGACGGCGTCACGTAGGCGACGCGACAATCCGTTGCCGCTGCCAACGCCGCGCAATCAATGCCCTCCTCGTCCACCGCAATACCGCGCAATCGCGCACCCGCTACAGCGAACGCATGACCCGCCGCGCGGTAGCCAGGATTTTCGATGCCGACACCATCGCCCGGCTCCACCAGCAACTGTGCACAAAGGCTAATGCCCTGCTGCGCGCCACTGGTGATCACAATTTGCTCAGCGCTGCACTGCATGCCGCGCGAACTGCGCAGATACGCGGCGATCATTGCGCGCAGGCGCGCATCACCGGCCGGGTCGCCATAACACAGCTGCTGCAAATCCGGCTTGCGCCAGAAAGCCGCGTTCAGCTTGGCCCATACCTCAAAAGGGAACAGATCAAAGGCCGGCACACCGACACGAAAAGCACGCGGCGGACCACTCGGCGGCTTCGCCAAATGGTTGTTTTCGATGCGTGAAAAAGTATCGCTGTGGATAACTTTACTGGATGGAATCACAGGTAAATCCAGCCAATTTGTGGATAAGGCTGTGGGTAAGCCTGTTGAAAACCCTGTGGATACTTTTGTGGATAGTTTTTTCGCTGAGGGCGGTGGTGCCGACAATTGTGCGACGTAAGTGCCGTCGCCGACCCGCCCTTCGATAAACCCTTCGGCATACAACTGATCGTAGGCGCGCACCACGCTGTTACGCGAAATCGCCAACGCCGCCGCCAAATCGCGGCTGGCCGGCAGCCGCGTACCACTGGCCAAGCGCCCATCGAGTACGCGCAGACGCAATGCCTGATAGAGCTGGCGGCTCAGGCCCTGCCGGCGATCAAGCTCGATACCGGCGGGATTGAAGGGCATGGACAGCGTTGACGAATCAGGCATGGTAATGGACCTATGAAATTGGTCATCAATGGCTCTTACAACAGACCAATAGCCTGCCTAGGATGCAGGCATTCGCCAAGGAAAATCTGTCCATGTACACGCCGCGCGCCTTTGCCATTGAAGAACTGTCCCAACTGCACGAACTGATCCTCGCCACCCGCCTCGCCATTTTGGTGACTCATGGCGAAAACGGTCTGCAAGCCAGCCATGTGCCGGTGCTGCTGCATTGCGAACAAGGCGAGTACGGCACGCTGTACGGGCACCTGGCCCGCGCCAATCCACAATGGAAAGACCTGCGCGACGGCGCCGAAGCCATGCTGATTTTTGCCGGCCCCGACGCCTACGTCAGCCCGGGTTTTTACCCGAGCAAGGCCGAGCACGGCAAAGTCGTGCCGACCTGGAACTACATCGCCGTGCACGCCTATGGCCACGCCGAAACCTTCAGCGATGGTGGACGCCTGCTCGACATCGTCAGCACCCTCACCGACCGTCATGAAGCCGGCCGCGCGCAGCCGTGGTCCGTCGCCGATGCGCCCGCCGATTACATCGACGGCATGCTCAAGGCAATTGTCGGTTTTGCCATTCCCATCGACCGTCTCGAGGGCAAGCGCAAACTCAGTCAAAACCGCAGCGCCGAAGACATTGCCGGCGTGCGTGAAGGTCTGGCCGCCAGCCCCGAAGTCAACGATCAAACCCTCGCCCAATTGATGCGATAAGGAAATCACCATGAGTCAGATCGACATTCGCCAGGTCAGCGCCGCCGACCGCGCCGCGTGGCTGCCGTTGTGGCAGGCCTACCTGCGTTTCTACAACACCGAACTGCCGGACGCCGTGACCGACAGCACCTGGCAGCGGTTCCTCGACCCGAGCGAACCGACCCACGCGGCGCTGGCCTGGGCCGATGGCAAAGCGGTCGGCATGGTGCATTACATCTATCATCGCTCGAACTGGAGCATCGAAAATTCCTGCTACCTGCAGGATTTGCTGGTGACGCCAGAGACACGCGGCACCGGCATCGGACGCCTGCTGATCGAACACGTTTACGCCACCGCCAAGGCTGACGGTTGCTGCAAAGTGCACTGGCTGACCCACGAATCCAACGCCACCGCGATCCAGCTCTACGAGCGCATCGCCGAGCGCCCGGGCTTCATCCAGTTTCGCAAAGCCATTTAAGGAGAGGCACCCATGATCATTTCACCGGCTGACTGGAAAGGCGTCCCCGCCCCTACCGCCACATTGCTTGAAGGGCGTTTTATTCGCCTCGAACGACTCGACCCGGCGCGCCATGGCGAACAACTGTTCGCCGCCCTCGAAGGCCCCGGGGCCGACCCGAAACTCTGGGATTATTTGCCCTACGGCCCGTTCCCGGAACGCAGCGTTTTCGACGCTTGGCTGAACAATCACGCGGCCGCCAGCGACCCGTATTTCTTCGCGGTCATCGACCGTGCGAACAACCAGGTGCAAGGCATCCTCAGCCTGATGTCGATCGTCCCGGCGCAGGGCCGCATCGAGATCGGCCACGTCACCTTCGGCGCACCGATGCAGCGCTCGCCGAAAAGCACCGAGGCGGTATACCTGCTGGCCAAACATTCCTTCGACCTCGGCTACCGCCGCCTCGAATGGAAATGCAACAACGGCAACGCCCGCTCCAAATACGCCGCCGAACGTCTGGGCTTCAGCTTCGAGGGCGTGTTCCGCCAGCACATGGTGGTCAAAGGCCAGAACCGCGACACCGCGTGGTACTCGATTGTGGATTCGGAATGGCCGGCGATCGGCGCCGGGTTCGAGCGTTGGTTGAGCGATGAAAACCAGACGCCGGATGGACAAGTGAAAGGCTTGGTTGAGTGCCGTAGCTGAGGCGCAAAGCAAAAGATCGTCCGAACGCGGCCCGAGCCTTCGGCAGCTCCTACATTGACCTGTGTAGGAGCTGCCGAAGGCTGCGATCTTTTGATCTTTAACCCACGTCCCTACGGATGCGCACCACGCTCATTTTCATCCCGAAACAACGGAACACTGCATTCAACGACTTCATCGTCTGATTACCTTCACCGTGCTCGATATGAACTAATGTACGGACTGAAATTTTGCACATCCTTGCGAACTGGTTTTGATGCAACCCAGTCACTTCCACGCGTAAACGCCGAACGGCTTCACCGATTTCCAGTGTCCCCTCAGCGATTGCCCCTTGGATGCTTTCCATTAGCACCATTCGCTCAGCAACTGTCATTCCCACATCATTACCTCCGCCTTTTTAACGCAGTAGGCTTCATAGCCATATTGGAGTAAGTCTGATGAACTAATCAGCGCTCAATCTGCAATGTATTGCGATTCAAAGGGCAAAGGCGCTAAGAAAACTGCAACAAAATGCAGATATTCCCCAGCTATTTCCATAAAGCTGCAAAACAATGCAGATCACCCACCGACATCATTCTGTAAAAACCCTTCGCTATACAGGACGGCCCGCTTATAACAAAAAGGCCTTCCGCCCATGTCCTTCCCGCCGCAGCGTCTCTCCCTCGCCATCACTTTGCTGATTTCCGCCACGGCGGCCCACGGCAAAACCATTCAGATCGACACCGCCACCACCGCCGCGCAAACCTTGGGCGGGAATGACACGTTGACGATTTCAGCGCCGGGCAGCATCTCCAATAGCGGCAAGACCGTCAGCCTGAAAGACAAGACCAGCGGCACCGGTGTGGTGATCGATAACGCCGGCAAAATCATCTCCACCGGTGGCCGCGCGATCGATAGCAGTGGCGACGAAAGCAAGGCGCGCGACTACGCGATCTATAACCGCAGCGGCGGGCAGATTCTCGGCGCCAACGACGCTTTGCGCATCGACAGCAATTTCGTCAGCGGCAGTCTGTTGATCGACAACAGTGGCGTGATTCGCTCCAGCACCGGCCAAGGTCTGGATCTCGATGCGCTGCGCAGCGACGGGGTGAAAACCACCATCATCAATCGCGCGGGCGGGCTGATTCGTGGCGACGCCAGCGACGGCATGAAGACCGGCGCCAACGCCACGATCACTAACTACGGCGAGATTTCTACCGGCGATTCGCACAACGCCGACGAGAAATTCGACGGCATCGATATCGACTCGGCTGGCGGCGTCAGCGTGACCAACTACGGGGTGATTTCCGGTGGTCGTCACGGCATCACCACCGACCTCGGCGCGACACTGGTCAACTACGGCGAGATCACCGGGCGAAACGGCTCCGGGTTCGGTTCCGACGGTGACGGCACGGTGATCAACCACGGCACCATCACTGGCGCTTACTCCGGGTTGCAAGCGAACGGTGACGGCGACGGCGTGGACATCGACAACATCGCCCACATCGAAAACTACGGCACCATTCAAGGCGTCGGCGCGGGCGGCGTGGACAAGGGTGGTTTCGCCAACGGCAGCGAAGGCATTGCGCTGGGTGGCGGCTATATTCTCAACGCAAAAAACGCACTGATCAGCGGCGCCGACAGCGCGATTCTGGTCGACGACGGCAGCGGCAATTCGGGGCTGGCAGCGACCACGCTGGAGAACTTCGGCACCATTCAGGGCCTCAATGGTTTCGGCGTGAAATTCGTCGGCGAGTTCGATGACAACGTGATCAACGGCGGCACCATCAGCGGCAGCAATGGCCTGGCGCTGGATCTCGGTGGCGGCAACGACAGCCTGACCTTGCGCAACGGCAGCCGCTTTGTCGGCGTGGTCGATGGCGGCAGCGGTGATGACCAAGTGGTGATGGACGATGCGGCGGGTGGTAGCTTCGGCGACAGTCGCAACTTCGAATGGCTGGAGGTCAAACAAGGTGCGTGGACGCTGACCGGCAACGGTGACTTCAGCGACGGCGGCGCGGTGCGCAATGGCGCGACGTTGATCAACCAGGGCAGCATCGCTGGCGACCTGACCGTCGATGCGGGCGGTGTGTATGCCGGCGGCGGATCGGTGGGCGGTCTCGACGTCAACGGTACCTTGCGCACCGACACCAGCCTCGGTCGCACAACCGTCGTGCATGATTTGAATATGGGCAGCGGCTCGACCCTCGCTTATGGCGTTAACGCCGATGGCAGCAGCGCCCCGGTGCAAGTCGGCGGCACCGCCAACCTTAACGGCGCGACGCTGGCGGTGAATCCCGGCCCCGGCACGTATCCGTGGCAAAGCCAGTACACCGTGTTGCAGGCCGGGCAAGTCAACGGCACCTTCGGCAGCGTCACCAGCGACTACGCGTTCCTCACGCCGACCCTCGCCTACACGTCGACGCAGGTTGATCTGAGTTACAACCGCAACGACGTGGCGTTCAACGAGTTCGCTACCACTGGCAATGGCCGCAATGCCGCCAACAGCATCGCTTCGATGGGCAGCAACAACGCGCTGTACAACGCGCTGCTGAATACCTCGCAAAGCACGGCGGGCGCCGCAATCGAACAACTCGCCGGTTCAAGCAATGCCAACCTGACCAGCGCCACCCTCGCCGCCAGCAGTCAGGTCGGCAACAGCATGCTCTCGGCGATGCAACAAATCGGCGGCAGCCCGGGCCTGGCTGTCGGCCTCGATCAGCGCGATACACCGGTGCTGGCGGCGAACGGCGTGCCTTCCGAGGCGCGCAATCTGAATGACCCGAACGCCCGTGGCCGTCTGTGGCTGCAAGGCATCGGCGGCTACGGGAAACTCGACGGCGAACATGGCAGCAGCGGTCTGGAACAACGCACCAAGGGCAGCGTGCTCGGCGCCGACTGGTCGTTGAACCCGGCGTGGCGCGTGGGTGTGCTCGGCGGTTATTCGAAAACCGATCTCGACGCCAGCGGTGTCGATGGCAACGTCGAGAGCTGGCACGCCGGCGTTTATGCGCTGCATCAGAACGGCCCGATTTCATTGCGTCTCGGCGCGGCGTACAGCGGCCATCAGGGGGACAGCAAACGCACCGTTGCCTTCAACGGTTTCAGCGATCGCCCGAAAGGCGATTACGACGCCGACAGTCAGCAAGCCTTCGCCGAACTCGGCTATGCGATGGGCAGCGGCCGTCTCAGCGCCGAACCCTTCGCCAGCCTCGGTTATCAGCGCTATCACCGCGACAGCTATCAGGAAAAGGGTGGTGCCGCTGCTCTGCAAGTCGATAGCGAAACCCAGGACAACTTCAGCAGCACCTTCGGCTTGCGTCTGGCCCACCTGAATACGTTGGATAACGGTATGAGCCTGACGCCGCGCATGACGGCTGGTTGGAAACATACCTATGGCGATGTGAGCAATTCGACGCGTCAGGCTTTCGTCACCGGTGGCACCGCGTTCAGTGTCGATGGCAGCTCGCTGGATCGTGACAGCCTGGTGCTGGAAGCGGGTCTGGATGTCGGCATCTCGGCGCGGCATACGCTGGGTGTCGGGTACAGCGGCGAGATCGGCAGCAACAGCCGCAATCACGGGCTGATCGGCCAATGGCAGATGAGTTTCTGAGAGTGCCAGCGGGTTACATCTGTAAACATTGTAGGAAAACACGCCGGTATGGCTGGGTAAAACCGGCCGTTTCCTCAGCCTCGGCGATTTTCCACAGAGAAAACTGAAGGAAGCCGCAAGCCTGTGGGAAGCAGCTGACATCGGCCCCACAGGCCTTCAACTTAGAGTTTGGTCTCCAGTCAAAAGAGGCCTTACTTGATGCCCGTTCAACACTTTTACCAACCGAAAAAACTGGCGCTGGCCATCACCCTGGCGATGGGCTGCGCTCAATTCACACAGGCCGAAGAAGTGCCTGCCAACGTGCCAACCCCTGGCGCGCTGACGGCGCTACTCGATACGTTCATCAACGACCCCGACACCCTTAAAACACCGATCGACAAGAAGGGTTATGCCGAGCCTTTTAGTGAGCGCGATGATCTGCTCATCGTCACCGGTAAAGGCAGCTTTGCAGGCCCGGTGGATGGCGCTGGCGGTGTAAATGTCCTGCAACTTGATGCGGCCAAGGGTTCGCTGGGTGATACGCGAAACTTCCATGGCCTTGAGGTCAAACAAGGTGTCTGGACTCGAGTCAAAAATACGCCCTCGGACTTCACCGCAGGGGTTGTGGTGCGCCCTGAAGCGACCTTCACCAATGAAGGTGTGATTGCTGGACATGCCGTGGTCGAAGGCACGCTGATCAATAAAGGCGGGATCGAGGAAGGCGCTTTTGTCTCCGCTGGCGGCAACCTCAACAACCGGGGAATTATTGGCGGTGCAGTCCACGTTGATGAAAAGGGCCAATTCGCTGGTGGAGGTGCAACTGGCACATTGAATGTTCATGGAATGCTGAAGGTTAATCAGGCGCTCGGCGCACCTTCCGTCAATGGTGATTTGAACCTGAATTCCAGCGCAACGCTGGCTTACGAGGTCAAAGCGAAAGGCAACAGCAAGACCATCGATGTCGCTGGGACGGCCGATCTGGGTAATTCGACGTTGCAACTCACAACGGCGGGCGACTACCCGAAAAGCAGTCAGCACACGGTTCTGACAGCGGGAAAAGTCGTTGGGGAATTTGGCCGTATTGAAAACGATCTGGCGTTCATGACACCAACGCTGAAATACGACGAGAAACAGGTCGGGCTGACGTTTAGCCGAAATGCAGAGAAGGTTGAAAACGCCGCCTCATCGGAAAATGCTGGCGAAATTGGTAAACAAATCGATCAGATGCTTGATGCTTCCACCACTCCGGTCGCGCCGCCAGAAGTAGTGCCGGTGGTGGCTGAGACGACGGGAGCGCAGGTGGAAACGCCAGTGATCGACATCGCGACTTCGGAGTCCTCTGCTCCGGTGGTGGCGGCAGTTTCCGAAATGAGTACGGAGCCAGCGGACACTGCTGTTTCGGTTGTTCCTGTTGAGGCTGCCGCTTCAATCGGAACTGCCGTCTCCGCCGAGGCGGTTACTTCGGCTGTTGCGGCTAATCCCGTTGATACTTCCCCTACAGCTGAAACACCTGTTGCCGTTGCGGTTACCGAGCCAGCTGAAAATGCAGCCCCTGTCCTGGCGTCCGCGTCGGCCGCGACTCAAGCTGTTCCTGCGGCGCCTGCAACGACTGCACCAACTGCAAGCGTCGTCCCGGCCAGTGTTTCTGCACCGATTGCACCTGCGAACCAAGCCCTCGTCGCCCTGCTCGGCAGTAACAGAAACACCGCTGCTTTGGCGCTCGATCAACTCGCCGCCGGCAGCAACGCCAACCTTGCCAAAGCCACACTGAGCGCCGTGTCACCGGTCAGCGACAGCATGCTGTCGGCCATGCGTCAGCTCGACACCGATGCAAGATCAGCTAAAGCAGGTGACGGCAACGGCCGAGTCTGGGTTCAGGCTTTGGGCAATGGTGGCAAAATCGATCGCGACGCCGACAGCACCCTGAAACACTCCACCCAAGGTCTCGTTGCAGGTGCTGACTGGCGTCTCGATGAGCAATGGCATGTCGGGATCATCGGTGGTAACTCGCAGACCAAACTCGATGCGCGCCATGCCGATGGCGATCTCGACAGCTGGCATGTCGGTGCCTACGCGGTGCGTCAGGACGGCCCGCTGGCGCTGCGCCTCGGCGCCACTTATGCCAGTCATGACGGCAGCAGCAAACGTCGGGTGGCGTTCAACGGTTTTAGCGATCGCCTTAAAGGCAGTTATGACGCCGCCACCCAACAGGCCTTTGCCGAACTGGGTTACGACTTCGGCCAGGGCGATTTCACACTCGAGCCCTTCGCCAATGTCGGTTACCAGCGCTACCAGCGTGACAGTTACAGCGAAAAAGGTGGCGACGCGGCGCTGAAGGTTCACGGTCAGTCGCAGAAAAACCTGAGCAGCACCTTTGGCCTTCGCGTGGCAAAAACCAACAACCTCGACAACGGCATGCAACTGACGCCACGTCTGAGTGCGGGTTGGAAACATACCTACGGCGAACTCGACATGCACACGCGCCAGCAGTTGCTGAACGGCGGGATCGGCTTTGAAATCGCTGGGGCGCAACTGGATCGCAACAGTTTGTCGCTGGATGCCGGCCTCGATCTGGCGCTGTCCGCCAGTCATACGCTGGGCATGGGCGTCACCGGCGACATCGCCTCCGACAGCCGCAACACTGGCGTCATGGGCCAATGGCGCATGGCGTTCTAACGTTCTGATGGGCTGATGTGGGAGCGAGCTTGCCAGCGAAGAGGGAATGTCAGCCAGTTTTTGCTGCAACTGACACACCGCTTTCGCGAGCAAGCTCTGCTCCTACAAGGTTCTGCGCCACCCGCAAATCCCCTGTAGGAGCTGCCGCAGGCTGCGATCTTTTGATCTTGCCCTTAAACAACAACATCAAAAGATCGCAGCCTGCGGCAGCTCCTACAGAGAAAAAAAGCAAAAAAAAAGGGGAGCACATGCCCCCCCGAGGTTTAAAGCGTTGGATCGCGGCGGTTATCTCAGCCTTCGATCTCGATCAGGATTTCGCCCGGATTGACCCGATCACCCTTGGCCACATGAATCGCGGTGACCTTGCCGGCAATCGCTGCCTGGACTTCGGTTTCCATCTTCATCGCTTCGGTGATCAGCACAGCCTGGCCAGCCTTGACGGTGTCGCCTTCCTTGACCAGTACATCAACGATGTTGCCCGGCATGGTCGTGCTGACGTGGCCCGGTGCCGAAGCTTGCTTGCGCTTGCTGCTGCCACCGCCGACGAATTCGTTGAGCGGTTCGAACACCACTTCTTCCGGCATGCCGTCGATGGACAGGTAGAAGTGACGTTTGCCTTCCGCTTTAACACCGACACCGGTGATGTCGACGCGGTAGGTTTCGCCGTGCACGTCGATGACGAACTCGGTCGGTACGCCTTCGCCGCCCGCCTTGGTCACACCGCCCGCTTCAGGAATCGGCAGCAGCACTTCAGGGGTCAGGGTGCCGGCGGCACGCTCTTCGAGGAACTTGCGGCCGATGTCCGGGAACATGGCGAAGGTCAGCACGTCTTCTTCCGACTTGGCCAGTGCGCCGATGTCGGCACGCAGCTTGGTCATTTCCGGCTTGAGCAGATCGGCCGGACGCACGTCGATGACTTCTTCGCTGCCGATCGCCTGACGACGCAGCTTCTCGTTGACCACGCCCGGCGCCTTGCCGTAGCCGCCTTGCAAGTAGAGCTTCACTTCGTTGGTGATGGTCTTGTAGCGCTCGCCGGCCAGCACGTTGAAGAACGCCTGAGTGCCGACGATCTGCGAAGTCGGCGTCACCAGCGGCGGGAAGCCGAGGTCTTCACGCACGCGCGGGATTTCCGCGAGGACTTCGCCCATGCGATTGAGGGCGCCCTGCTCTTTCAACTGGTTCGCGAGGTTGGAGATCATCCCGCCCGGCACCTGGTTGACTTGCACGCGGGTGTCGACGGCGGTGAATTCGCTTTCAAACTGGTGGTACTTCTTACGCACGGCGTAGAAGTACAGGCCGATCTCTTGCAGCAGTTCGAGGTTCAGACCGGTATCGAATTCGGTGCCCTTGAGCGCAGCGACCATCGACTCGGTGCCCGGGTGACTGGTGCCCGAAGCGAAGCTGGAGATCGCGGTGTCGATGTGGTCGGCGCCGTTTTCGATTGCCTTGAGCTGGCACATGGTCGCCAGACCAGCCGTGTCGTGCGAGTGGATGAACACCGGCAGCGACTGCTCGGCTTTCAGTGCGCGAACCAGTTCGCCTGTGGCGTACGGGGTCAGCAGACCGGCCATGTCCTTGATCGCCACCGAGTCGCAACCCATGGCTTCCATTTGCTTGGCCTGGGTGACGAACGCGTCGATGGTGTGCACCGGGCTGGTGGTGTAAGCGATGGTGCCTTGGGCATGTTTGCCGGCCGCTTTCACCGCTTCGATGGCCACGCGCAGGTTACGCACGTCGTTCATCGCGTCGAAGATGCGGAACACGTCGATGCCATTGACGGCAGCTTTGGCGACGAAGGCTTTGACCACGTCGTCGCTGTAGTGACGGTAGCCCAGCAGGTTCTGCCCGCGCAGGAGCATTTGCAGACGAGTGTTAGGCAGCGCCGCGCGCAGTTGGCGCAGACGCTCCCACGGGTCTTCTTTCAGAAAGCGCACACACGCGTCGAACGTCGCGCCGCCCCAGCACTCCAGCGACCAGTAGCCGACTTTGTCGAGCTTGTCGCAGATCGGCAGCATGTCTTCGGTGCGCATGCGGGTGGCGAGAAGCGATTGGTGAGCGTCGCGCAGGATGGTGTCGGTAACGAAGATCTTCTTAGTCATTGGTATCTCCTCATAGCGGCAAGCTTCAAGCTAAAAGCTGCAAGAAAAAGCCAATCTGCTTTTACTTGCCGCTTGCAGCTAAAAGCTCGCAGCTGTTTCATTCATAGGCCTGCGTGGGCGGCGATGGCGGCGGCGATGGCCAGGGCCAGCTCTTCGGGTTTGCGCTTGATCGAGTAGTTGGTCAGTTCAGGGTGGCTTTCAACGAAGCTGGTATTGAACTGGCCGCTACGGAATTCCGGGTTGCGCAGGATTTCCTGGTAGTACGCGGCGGTGGTCTTCACGCCTTGCAGACGCATGTCGTCCAGTGCGCGCAGGCCACGATCCATCGCCTCTTCCCAGGTCAGTGCCCAGACCACCAGTTTCAGGCACATCGAGTCGTAGAACGGCGGAATGGTGTAGCCGGTGTAGATCGCTGTGTCGGTGCGCACGCCCGGGCCACCGGGGGCGTAGTAACGGGTGATCTTGCCGAAGCTCGGCAGAAAGTTGTTCTTCGGGTCTTCGGCGTTGATACGGAACTGCAACGCGAAACCACGGTGCTGAATGTCTTCCTGTTTCACTGACAGCGGCAGGCCGGAAGCGATGCGAATCTGTTCGCGGACGATGTCGATCCCGGTGATTTCTTCGGTGATGGTGTGTTCCACCTGCACCCGGGTGTTCATCTCCATGAAGTACACCTCGCCCTCGGCGAGCAGGAACTCCACGGTGCCGGCGTTCTCGTAACCCACTGCCTTGGCCGCACGCACCGACAGGTCGCCGATGTAGGCGCGCTGTTCCGGGGTCAGTTGCGGGCTCGGGGCGATTTCGATGAGCTTCTGGTTGCGACGCTGGATCGAGCAGTCACGCTCGAACAGGTGCACGACGTTGCCGAAGCTGTCGCCGAGGATCTGCGCTTCGATGTGCTTGGGATTGACGATGCATTTTTCCAGGAAAACTTCGGCAGAACCGAACGCCTTGGTCGCTTCGGAAATCACCCGAGGGAAATTCTGTTCAAGTTCTTCGCGGCTGTTGCAGCGACGGATACCACGGCCGCCACCACCGGAGGTGGCCTTGAGCATCACCGGATAACCGATGCGGTCGCCCTCGACCAAAGCTTCTTCGATGTCGGCGACGTTGCCTTCAGTGCCCGGCGTGACCGGTACGCCGGCCTTGATCATGCTGCGGCGCGCTTCGGTCTTGTCGCCCATGCGGCGAATGACCTCTGCCGACGGGCCAATGAACTTGATCCCGCGTTCGGCGCAGATATCAGCCAGTTCGGCGTTTTCCGAAAGGAAACCGTAGCCGGGATGCAGGGCATCGCAACCAGTTTCCACGGCGAGGTTCACCAGTTTGCGCGGGTTCAGGTAACCGGCCAGTGGCTCGGCACCGATGCTGTGGGCCTCGTCCGCACGCTTCACATGCAGCGCATGGCGGTCGGCGTCGGAAAAAATCGCAACCGAGCGAATGCCCATTTCGGCGCAGGCTCGCACGATTCGTACGGCAATCTCACCACGGTTGGCGATCAGGATCTTTGTTATCACTTGGAGGTTCCCTTGAGCCGGTGGCACCACGACCTGCTAGACCCAGGTCGACGCGTGACCAAATGTTTCAATTTAGTCGCAGATCCACACTAGCGCTCATAAGGGATTAACAAAAATGAATAATAATTGGGTTAGCCATAAGTAAAGACTTATAGTTCGAACATCTATCCGCGTGCCGAGCCCGAATAAAATGCGTAAGTCCTTGATGCGTATGACATTGCGTCAGCTGCAGATCTTCAACGAGGTGTGTGATTTACGCTCTTACAGCCGCGCCGCGGATGAAATGTCGCTCACCCAACCGGCGGTTAGCCTGCAAATAAAGCAGCTGGAAGAGCTGATCGGCCAGCCATTATTCGATTATGTCGGCAAAAAACTCTACATGACCGAAGCCGCTGAAGCCCTTCAGCGCGCCAGCCGGGACATCTTCGGGCGCCTGGAAAACCTCGATATGCAGCTGTCGGACATGCAGGGCTCGCTGCAGGGTCAGCTGAAACTGGCGGTGGAATCCAGCGCCAAATATTTCGTCCCGCACCTGTTTGCCGCGTTTAAACGCCAGCACCCGGAAGTGAATCTGCAACTGACCGTGGTCAACCGCGGCCAGGTCATTCGCAGGCTGTCGGACAACCGTGACGATCTGGTGATCATGTCGATGGTGCCGCAGGACATGGGCCTGGAATTTTTGCCATTCCTCAACAACCCGATTGTTGCCGTGGCGCGCCCGGATCATCCTTTGGCGCACATGGGCCCGTTGCGGTTACAGGATCTGGAACCCTACACGCTGCTGATCCGCGAGCCCGGCTCGGGTACGCGACTGGCGTGCGAAGAGTATTTCAAAGAGAAACGCGTGCACTTCACTCAGACTCAGGAAGTGGCGTCGGCCGAAGCGCAGCGTGAATGTGTGCAAGCGGGTCTGGGCCTGGCGCTGTTGACGCGCCATGCCCTGAACCTGGAGCTGGCGACCGGCGGGCTCGTCGAGCTGCCGGTCGAGGAATTGCCGCTGTTCCGTAGCTGGTGCCTGGTGCAAGCGAAAGCCAAACGCTTGTCACCGGTGGCGCACGCCTTCCTGGCGTTTATCCGCAGCGAACGCGTGCAGATCAGCGCGCTGGTTGAGCGCTTCGACGGGAAGCTACGGGTGCCGCCTGCCAGTGAGTGATGTCGGGAAAGTCGCCGATTTCGGCTTGAAGCTGACGGAGTTCGAAGCGATCTTCGATAGCGCGGCGAAATTCCATGCGGCGCTGGTCTTCCTGCTGACGACGGGTTTTCGCGGCGCTGTTGCGTTCTTCGTAGGGCTGAGCCATTTCGAGTCTCCCAAGGCGATGACGGGAGTTTCACGATAGGCGGCGGGGATGACGGTTTGATGAAAGTTGCCGACAACAAAGCAAAAGATCGCAGCCTTCGGCAGCTCCTACATTGACCGTGTAGGAGCTGCCGAAGGCTGCGATCTTTTGATCTTAATCATCCAGAGCTTTGGCTGCCTTGGGCGACAAACGCAAACTACGCAAACTGCGCTTCACGCTCTTGAGGTGGTTAACCAGGCTCGGCCCACGCGCCATGGCCACGCCCATCGCCAACACATCAATCACCACCAAGTGCGCGATACGCGAGGTCAGCGGCGTATAGATCTCAGTGTCTTCATGCACATCGATCGCCAGATTCACCGTCGACAACTCGGCCAACGGCGTCTGGCTCGGGCACAAGGTAATCAACGACGCCCCGCTCTCACGCACCAGATTGGCGGTGATCAGCAAATCCTTGGAGCGCCCGGACTGGGAAATACAGATCGCCACATCGGTCGGCTTCAACGTCACCGCCGACATCGCCTGCATGTGCGGATCGGAATACGCCGCTGCGGTCAGCAACAACCGGAAGAACTTGTGCTGCGCATCCGCGGCCACTGCGCCCGACGCGCCAAAACCATAGAACTCGACGCGCTGCGCCTGCGACATCAACGTCACCGCACGCTGCAACTCAATCGGATCGAGCTTCTCGCGAACCTCCATCAACGTGTGCAACGTGGTGTCGAAAATCTTCAGGCTGTAATCGGCAACCGAGTCGTCTTCGTGGATCGCGAACTGACCGAAGCTGGCACCGGCCGCAAGGCTCTGCGCTAACTTCAGTTTGAGATCCTGAAAACCGGAGCAACCGATGGCGCGACAGAAGCGCACGATGGTCGGTTCACTGATGCCGACGTTGTGGGCCAGGTCGGCCATGGAACTGTGCATCACGGCCGCAGGGTCAAGCAGCACGTGGTCGGCGACCTTGAGCTCCGACTTGCGTAACAGGTGACGTGACTGGGCGATGTGTTGCAGCAGATTCAAGGGGCTGGACTCTTCTTATGGGCAAGGATGTAGCACGCTTGTAGTTATACTACATGAATTGGCTTTTTGCCTGCTCAATGCGTAACTCCATGTCCCCATATCAGGCGCGATGGGGTGCATGTAGCCCTTAAAGCGGTTTTTCCTGATTGCGCAAAAGCCCGGCCAGACCGGCGGCCTCCACCGGACGACTGATCAGATAGCCCTGCACCTCATCGCAACGTTCGGCGCGTAAAAATTCCAGCTGATCCTGCCGTTCAACGCCCTCGGCGACCACTTTAAGCGACAGCCCGTGAGCCATGGCGATGATCGCGCGGGTAATCGCCGCATCCTCACTGCCCTCGCCCAATCCGCGTATGAACGCCTGATCGATCTTCACGTAATCCACCGGAATACGCTTGAGATAACTCAGTGACGAATAGCCGGTGCCGAAGTCGTCGATCGCCAGTTTCACGCCCAGATCGCGCAGCTGCTGGAACGTCGCGATGATGTGTTCAACGCTGTCGAGCAACTGGCTTTCGGTCAGTTCCAGTTCGAGGTAGTGCGGCGCCAGACCGGTTTCCTCCAGCACCTGGCGCACCAGACTGACCAGTTTGCCCTGCCGCAATTGATGCACCGAGAGGTTCACCGAAACGCGGATCGGCTCCAGCCCTTGTCGCTGCCATTCGCACGCCTGCCAGCAAGCCTGACGCAGGACGAATTCTCCAATCGGCCCGATCAACCCGGTTTCCTCGGCCAGCCCGATAAAGTCCCCCGGCGGCACCCGGCCCATGGTCGGATGATCCCAGCGCACCAGTGCTTCCGCCGCGTTCAAGCGCCCCGATTCGAGGCACAGCTTCGGCTGGTAAAACACTTTGAGCTGCTTGTCTTCGATGGCTTTGCGCAACTGGTTTTCCAGCTGCAAGCGCTCGAGGGTGCTGGCCTGTAGGCTCTCGGTGTAGAACTGGAAGTTGTTGCCGCCGAGGTGTTTGGCGTGTTGCATGGCCATGTTCGACTGGCTGACCAACGCGGAAATTTCCCGCGCGTTGTCCGGCAGCATGCTGATGCCCATCGAGGCGCTGACCACCAGTTCATGCCCTTCAACCGTCAGCGGCAAACGCAGCTTGGCCGACAATCGCGTAGCGACCCGCGCCAGACTCGACAGGTTGCCGTAAGCATCGAACAGCACCGCAAATTCATCGCCGGACAAACGCGCAATGGTGTCGGCCTCCGGCAACGCGTTGACCAGCCGCCGCGCCATCTTCTGCAACAACTGGTCAGCGACTTCATGGCCGAGACTGTCGTTGAGCAATTTGAAGCGATCCAGATTGATGTGCAGCAACGCCAGACTGCGCCGACCCTGACGTGAACGCTGATGCGCTTCGTGCAGACGTTCACGGAACAGCGAGCGATTGGCCAACCCGGTGAGCTCGTCGTAATGGGTCAGGTAACGCATGCGCTCTTCGGATTCGCGTCGCGCAGAGAGATCGGCGAAGAAGCCGACGATATGGCTGACATTGCCGCGACTGTCGCGCACCGCATTCAATTGCAGCCACTGCGGATACAGCTCGCCGTTCTTGCGCGTCTCGACCAACTCACCCTGCCAACTGCCGTGCTGCTCCAGTGCATGACGGATCGCCACGTAATGACGGCGCGCATCGCGGCTGCACGGCAGTTCGACGACGTTGCGCCCAAGCATGTCGTCGATGTCGTAACCGGTGACACGACTGAACGCCTGATTGATCGCGATCAGTGCGTAGTTCGGGTCGAGAATGACGATGCCTTCGCTGGCCGCTTCGAACACGGTCGCCGCCAGGCGTTGCTGTTCTTCGAGGCTTTTACTGACGCTGATGTCGCGGCGGGTGCCGACCATGCGGATTACGCGTCCGCTGTCACTGCGCTCCACCGCGCGACCACGGTCTTCGATCCACACCCAATGACCGTCGCCATGACGCACGCGGTACTCAATCTGATAATCCTCGGTGCGGCCCTTTAAATGCTCGGTCAGCGCGAGTTTGAGGTTGGGCACGTCTTCGGGGTGCAATCGCGGTTTGAGATCGCGCAGCAGCGCCGTGACGTATTCCGGGGCGAGGCCGAACAATTCCTGAATCTGCGTGTGATGGACTTCGTCGGTTTGCAGGTTCCAGTCCCATAGCCCCAGCTCACTGGCCTTCAACGCCAGCGCCAGCCGCGCTTCGCTTTTGCTCAGGGCCTGATTGGCGGCGTCCAGTTCGCGGCTGCGCTGGGCAACACGATCCTCAAGGGCGACCTGGGCTTCACGCAACTTGCCCTCGGCACAACGCCGGTGGTCGATCTCCTTGGCCAGTTCCTGATTGAGTTGCTCGCTACGGGATTGGGTCTGTTGCAGGTGTTCAATGAGGTGCTGATTCTGAAAGCGCCGCAGCAAGCCGCGATCGATCAGCCGATTGACCTGCCACGCCACCACACTCAGCGAGCCGAGCAAGATCAACCCGAGCCAGCCCCAGCCGCGCGCCTGCTCGTCGCCGCCCCAAAACAGATAGCCGATCGCTGGCAACAGACACGGCAAGGTGAAGGACAAAAACGCGGGCAGACTCACCGCGTACGCGACACTGGCTGACAACGTCGCGGCGCCAATCAGGCCGAACACCCAGGCTTGCTGCATAAAGTTGTCGGCGGGCACCAGGGCGATGCCGGCGCCGGCGAGCGTCAGGCCGGTCATGGTCGAGCCGAGCAGGAACATTCGGCGCCAGATCGGCTGCGCCTGTCGATTGGGAATGGCGGAATCGAACGCGGCCACTTGAATCACCCGCAGCGCAACCAGCGACAGCAACCACACCAGCCAAATACTGACCACGAAGTAGCGCTGCGGGCTCCAGAGCAAGCCGGCGCAGACCAGACCATTGATCAACATGAACAGCGTGGGCAATAAAGAACCCTGATACAGCAGGCGCGTGCGCTCGACCGCCATCTCGGTGGCGTAGTGCTTGCGGATAACCCGGGGTTCCACAGAGGGGCCCGACAGTTCGGAGCTGAGGGTCATGGGCAACGTTCTTGTTCTTATAAGGAGGGCGTGCGCCCGAAACGTGGACGGAGCATACACAAGCCGATCAACTTGCCAAACCACGCCAGATCATAATTTGCGCAAAACTTTTCCCCCCTCAGGCACCGTTGAAACCCGCAGAGCCAAGCGGGCCAACGGCTGTCGCCGGTGACCGACCGGTCGTCATTGACAGCACTTTCATCGGCTAATGCAAAGCTCGGTTTGCCCGGGCCTGCGGCGCACCCTAGAATGCCCCGATGCGCGATGATCTCTCCCTTCTGCTGAACTCCCTCAACGATGCCCAACGCCAGGCTGTAGCAGCCTCCGTTGGCCGTCAGTTGGTTCTGGCCGGTGCTGGCTCCGGTAAAACCCGAGTGCTGGTGCACCGTATTGCCTGGTTGATCCAGGTCGAAAACGCCTCGCCCCACTCCATTCTGTCGGTGACCTTCACCAACAAGGCCGCTGCCGAGATGCGTCACCGCATCGAGCAGTTGCTGGGGATCAACCCGGCCGGCATGTGGGTCGGCACCTTCCACGGCCTGGCGCACCGCTTGTTGCGGGCGCACTGGCAGGAAGCGGGCTTGAGCCAGACCTTCCAGATTCTCGACAGCGACGACCAGCAACGGCTGGTCAAGCGGGTGATCCGCGAGCTGGGTCTCGACGAGCAACGCTGGCCGGCCCGTCAGGCGCAGTGGTTCATCAACGGCCAGAAAGACGAAGGTCTGCGGCCGCAACATATTCAGGCCAGCGGCGATTTGTACCTGGCGACCATGCGCAGCATTTACGAAGCCTACGAGGCGGCGTGCCTGCGCGCCGGTGTGATCGACTTCTCCGAATTGCTGCTGCGCGCCCTCGATTTGTGGCGCGATCACCCGGGCCTGTTGGCGCACTACCAAAAGCGCTTCCGCCATATTCTGGTAGACGAGTTCCAGGACACCAACGCCGTGCAGTACGCCTGGTTGCGCCTGCTCGGCAAGGGCGGCGACAGCCTGATGGTGGTCGGCGACGATGACCAGTCGATTTACGGCTGGCGCGGCGCGAAGATCGAGAACATTCATCAGTACTCGTCCGACTTCGCCGATTCGGTGACCATTCGTCTCGAGCAGAACTACCGCTCCACCGCCGGCATCCTCAAGGCTGCCAACGCCTTGATCGCCAACAACACAGGACGCCTCGGCAAAGAGCTGTGGACGGACGGCGGCGATGGCGAGGCGATCAATCTGTACGCCGCGTTCAACGAACACGATGAAGCACGCTACGTTGTCGAAACCATCGAAAGCGCGCTGAAAACCGGCCTTGCTCGTAGCGATATCGCGATTCTCTATCGCTCCAACGCCCAATCGCGCGTTTTGGAAGAAGCCTTGCTGCGCGAGCGTATTCCGTATCGCATCTATGGCGGTCAGCGCTTCTTCGAGCGTGCGGAAATCAAGAACGCCATGGCGTACCTGCGTTTGCTCGAAGGTCGCGGTAACGACGCGGCGCTGGAACGGGTGATCAACGTTCCGGCCCGTGGCATCGGCGAGAAAACCGTCGAAGCCATCCGCGAGCACGCACGTCACAGCGATGTTTCGATGTGGGAAGCCATGCGCCTGCTGGTCGCTAATAAAGGCCTGACCGGTCGTGCGGCGGGTGCTTTGGGCGCGTTTATCGAGCTGATCGAGAACCTCGCCGCCAAGTGCGCCGAGATGCCGCTGCACTTGATGACGCAAACCGTCATCGAGCAATCCGGCCTCATCGCTTATCACGAAGCGGAGAAAGGCGAAAAGGGCCAGGCTCGGGTAGAAAACCTTGAGGAATTGGTCAGCGCCGCGCGCAACTTCGAGAACAACGAAGAAGATGAAGAGCTGACGCCACTGGCGGCATTCCTCGGCCACGCTTCGCTGGAGGCCGGCGACACCCAAGCCGACGAGCACGAAGACAGCATTCAGTTGATGACGCTGCACAGTGCCAAAGGTCTGGAATTCCCCTACGTGTTCCTCGTGGGCATGGAAGAAGGCCTGTTCCCGCACAAGATGAGCCTGGAAGAACCGGGGCGTCTTGAGGAAGAACGGCGTCTGGCTTACGTCGGCATCACCCGGGCGATGCAGAATCTGGTGATGACCTACGCGGAAACCCGACGCCTGTACGGCAGCGAAACCTACAACAAGGTCTCGCGTTTCGTACGCGAAGTGCCGAAAGGTCTGATTCAGGAAGTCCGTTTGTCGAACAGCGTCAGCCGACCGTTCGGCGGCAATCAGTCGATGAGCGGCAGCAACCTGTTCGCCGGCAGTGAAATTCCGGAAACCGGTTTGAGTCTGGGTCAGGCGGTACGCCATTCGATTTTTGGCGACGGCGTGATCCTCAACTTCGAGGGCGCGGGTGCGCAGGCACGGGTGCAGGTGAACTTCAGCGAAGGCAGCAAGTGGCTGATGCTGGGTTACGCCAAGTTGGAAGCTATCTAAGCCCCATTCAATTGCTCTTTGCTCTTTGTAGGAGCCGAGCTTGCTCGCGAAAGCAGCGGAACATTCAACTGTTGTGTTGACTGACAGACCGCCTTCGCGAGCAAGCTCGGCTCCTACAGGGCTTGATGTTTTGAGCCGAAATCCGGCTGAACCAATCCCCTTTTCCTACAGCCAAAAGTACATCCGCTGATTGCCTCGCGAAGCTGAACGCAACCTGTCAGGCAAAAGCCCGAAACACTCTCTCGCTAGCCAGTAACACTTCAGCTGTGCAACATGGCGCGCGTGTCTCCACAAACGGGAAATCCCTTTATGAAACGTTTTCTTAGCATCGCCATGGCGTTGTGCATCGGCCTGACGATGAGCCTCGACGCCAACGCCAAGCGCTTTGGTGGTGGCAAAAGCGCCGGCGCTGCGCCGTCGCACCAGACCAGCCAGATGGCTCCTTCTTCTCCAGGCATGGGCGGCGCTGCGGCGACCGCTGGTGCTGCCGGTGCCGCAGGCGCTGCGGCCAAGGCCGGCGGTGCTTCGAAATGGCTCGGCCCACTGGCCGGTATCGCTGCCGGTGGTTTGCTCGCTTCCATGTTCATGGGCGGCGGCTTCCAGGGCATGCAGATCTTCGACATCCTGATCCTGGCCGTGATCGCGTTCGTTATCTTCCGCTTCATCGCCGCACGTCGACGCAAGCAGCAGGAGCACCTGGCTCCGGCCGGCGCACCAATGCAGCGTGAAGTGTTCGAGCAGAAGCCTGCGGCCATGGGTTCGATCTTCGGTGGTTCGGCTGCACCTGCTGCCGCCCGTCCGGTGATCAACGCGCCAGCCTGGTTCAACGAGCAGAACTTCCTTGAAGCTGCACGCAGCCACTTCCAGTCGCTGCAGCAGCACTGGGACGCCAACGAAATGGACAAGATCGCCGAGTTCGTAACCCCGCAAATGCTTGAGTTCCTCAAGCGTGAGCGTGCGGATCTGGGCGACGCGTTCCAGTCGACCTACATCGACAACCTCCAGGTTCAACTGGATGGCGTGGATGACCGTGCCGACAAGACCATCGCCACCCTGACCTTCAACGGTGTGTCGAAGTCCTCGCGTTTCGATCAGGGCGAAGTGTTCAGCGAAAGCTGGAACATGGAACGTCCGCAGGGCGAGAACCAGCCTTGGCTGGTCGCCGGTATCCGCCAGAACGGCTGATCCCCTCACGCGGTTCACTTGCTGTAATAAAAAACCCCAGCCTCGGCTGGGGTTTTCTATTTCGCGGTTGCATCTATAGCGAGCTACTGTATAAACCGGCCCATATAAACCGCGCCATTCAAGCAAGAGGATCCCGGACGTGGAAGAAATCATCGAACAACTGCGCGAAGCCAACGAACCCGTACCGGTTCCATTGGAGTTGCCTGACGAAGACCAACTGGTGGAAGTCGAAGAAGAACTCTTCATCAACATCCCGTTTGTTTTCAAAGAATTTTTGCTGACCGTCAGCGATGTGGTCTACGGCAGCCTGGAACCGGTAACCGTCACCGACCCGCAGTCGCACACCTATTTGCCGGATGTTGCGGCCAATGCGTGGGACATCGGCGTACCGCGTGACCTGATCCCGATCTGCCAGGACGGTGAGAACTACTACTGCGTCGAAGAAGACGGCACTGTGGTGCTGTGGTCGGGCGAAGAAGAGCTGATCACCGAAGAATCCTGGGAGTCGGTATGGCACTGGGCGCGGGACGTCTGGCTGGAAAGCTGATCGGCCAGCCGCCCCGGCCGGTCAATGCCCCGACGACTCTTTGTGGTTGTCGAGGGTTTCCAGCAGCGCCACCTGCATCCGCGTGTGCACGCGGATGAACCAGCGCCAGAGCAGCGCCGCCACGGCGGCCGCGACCACGGCGATGAGCATCAGCAACTTGTTGGTCGGCAAAATACTGGCCGACAAGGCTGACAACAGCAGGAAAATCACCAGCAGCGAGAGAATCGGGATCACTTCGGCGATCACCCGGCGCACTCGCTGTGTGTGACGCCCGGCCATCTCGGGTTTCACGCCCATCTCCGCCAGCAGCATCGACAGTGCCTTGAGCTTGCGATAAGCAGCGATCAAGAACGGCAACGACACCAGCAACGCCCCGCCCCAGATCAACGCCTTCTGCCAGCTCGGATCGGCAATCCAGTCCTGCAGCCAGGTCGAAAGGCGTTCAGCGAAGAATGCGCCGGTAAAGAAGATCGCGATCACCAGCGCCAGATTGACCCCGACTTGCAGCAGGATCTTGCGAATGATCGACGCCAGCATCGCGCCCTCGCCTTGCGGCTGAATGCTGCGCAGCCATTCGCCATACATCCCCAGTACGCGTCCAAGACGCTTGGGCATCGCGCTCGACAGCTTGATCGACAGCGGATCGGCTGCGCGAATCAGGTACGGCGTCAGCAGCGTGGTGATCACCGAAACGGCCACGGCCACTGGATAGAGGAAGTTGCTGGTGACCTGCAAGGTCATGCCCAGCGCGGCGATGATGAAGGAAAATTCGCCAATCTGTGAAAGACCCATGCCCACGCGCAGTGAGGT
Source organism: Pseudomonas sp. PS01303 (assembly GCF_029959385.1). Lineage (NCBI taxonomy): Bacteria > Pseudomonadati > Pseudomonadota > Gammaproteobacteria > Pseudomonadales > Pseudomonadaceae > Pseudomonas > Pseudomonas sp. PS01303. Next base: position 186,554 of record NZ_JASCPK010000001.1, on the reverse strand, counting down.
GCGTCCGTCATTGCCAGCGATAAAAGCGCCGAGGCCGCAGGACAACATCTTACCGAGTACCACGGCGACGGTAATCACCGCGATCGGCCACGCGTATTGCAGCAGGATCATCGGATCAAGCATCAGGCCGATGGCAACGAAGAAGATTGCGCTGAACAGGTCGCGAACCGGCTCGATCAACCGTTCGATTTTCAGCAACTGACGCGACTCGGCCATGATCGCGCCGATCAGGAAGGCGCCGAGCACCATGCTGTATTCAAGTTTGACCACCAGCAGGCAGAAGCCGAAACACAGGCCTAGCACGGTGATCAGCAGCATTTCGTTGCTTTCGAATTTGGCCACATAAGCCAGCAGGCGCGGCACCAGCAGAATGCCGATGACCAGCGCGACGATCATGAACAGCGACAGTTTGCCGACCGTGGAGAACACTTCGCCGGAGCTGACTGTGCCGCTGACGGCGATACTGGATAGCAGCGCAATGATGCCGATGCCGAGAATGTCTTCGACGATCAGCACGCCGAAGATCAACTGCGCAAAGCGCTCGTTCTTCATCTTCAGATCGTTGAGCGCCTTGACGATGATGGTGGTCGAGGAGATCGCCAGAATCGCGCCGAGGAACAGCGAGTCCATGGTGTTCCAGTCGAACCAGCGGCCGATTTCGTAACCGATCCAGATCATCAGGACAATTTCGAGGAACGCCGCAATAAACGCGGTGGCGCCGACCTTGAACAACTTGCGCAGGCTGAACTCCAGCCCGAGGCAGAACATCAGGAAAATCACCCCCAGCTCGGCGAGGGTCTTGATGGTTTCTTCGTCGTGGATCAAGCCGAACGGCGGCGTGTGCGGGCCAATGATGAAACCGGCGACGATGTAGCCGAGCACCACCGGTTGCTTGAAGCGGTGGAACAACACGGTCACCACACCCGCGACCAACATGATCACTGCCAGATCCTGAATAAAACTGATGGCATGCATGGCGTGGGCTCCTTGATGGACGAGGCTCGCAGTCAGACGTCAGAAAAGTCTGAGCGAGCGAAGTAAAAATCCGCTTTTCGTGTGGGAATTGCCCTTGAGAGGGGCTTTTGCAGGTTAACACCGCGACTTGCGGCTGGAAGGCGGTGCAATATATGGAAACAGATCGATCACGGCGTGACGGCGGCCCGTCGCCCGGCGTCCCGATAACGGTGCTTTTGAAAAGCGACCAGGCACCCGCAGAGGTGCTTCCAGAATTCAGCCTTGATCCGTGAGAACGTTATGGAACCCGGAAACGCCCAGCTGTCGATGACGGTACTGATGACCCCCGACATGGCCAACTTCTCTGGCAATGTCCACGGCGGCACCCTGCTCAAATACCTCGACGAAGTGGCCTACGCCTGCGCGAGCCGTTATGCCGGCCGTTACGTAGTGACGCTGTCGGTGGATCAGGTGATTTTCCGCGAGCCGATCCATGTCGGCGAACTGGTGACCTTCCTCGCCTCGGTCAACTACACCGGCAATACCTCGATGGAAGTCGGCATCAAAGTCGTCACCGAAAACATCCGCGAGCGCTCGGTGCGTCACACCAACAGCTGCTTCTTCACCATGGTCGCGGTCGATGACCAGCGCAAGCCGGCCGCCGTGCCGCCACTGCAACCGCAGAACAGTGAAGACAAGCGTCGTTATATTCAGGCGCAGCAGCGTCGGCAGATTCGCCAGGAGCTGGAGAAGCGCTATCAAGAGATAAAGGGCGACGCCTGAGACCGCTTTCGCGAGCAAGCTCAGCTCCTACAAAGTCAAAATCTGTAGGAGCAAAGCTTGCTCGCGAATGGGGGCAACGCGGTCTTACAAACTGATCGCCGTCGCCTCAAACTTCACCCGCGGATGCGCAATCCGATCCTGCGCCCGCACCAGCTGCAGCTCATAACTGGCGCATGCCTGGGTCTCCAGCAACACTTCATGCACCGCCGCCGCCGTGAACTCGAACGCCGCCACCAGGCTATCGCCCAACAGCACCCGCGCCAGAAACAGGCCGGACGTCAGATCGCCCACGCCCACCGGCTGACGCGGAAACGCCAGCAGCGGACGACGCAGATGCCAGCTGCCTTCAGCCGTCACCAGCAACATCTCGAAGCCATCCGCCGGTTTGCCCGGATAATCCAGATGTTTGACCAGCACCGCTTTCGGCCCACGCGCCAGCAACGCCCGCGCCATGGCCAGGCAATCGAACAGCGACTGCGGTTTACGCCCGGAAAAGCTGTCCAGCTCCAACTGGTTCGGGCACATGATGTCGGCCACGGCCGCCGCTTCTTCCAACAGGAAGTCGCTGACCTCAGTCGGCACGCTGCAACCCTTCTCGGGATGGCCCATCACTGGATCACACAGATACAGAGCCTTCGGGTTGACCGACTTGATGCGCTCTACGCCGCTGAGAATCGCCCGGCCCTGCGCCGCGCTGCCGAGGTAACCGGACAGCACCGCATCGCAGTTGCCCAACTCGCCAATCGCGGCGATGCCTTCGACCAGCTCGGGAATCTGCTGCGGCGCCAGCACTTCACCAGTCCACTGGCCATACTGTGTGTGGTTGGAAAACTGCACCGTGTTCAGCGGCCAGACGTTGACGCCGACCCGCTGCATCGGAAAAACCGCAGCGCTGTTGCCGGCGTGGCCGAACACCACGTGGGACTGAATGGCGAGCAGATGAGGCGTACGTTTCATTCGGGGCATTCCGTAAAACGATTGAAATTCAAGCCGCGCAGTATGCGACGAAACGCAGCCTGTACGACAGACCGGCGACGCAGTTAAGCTGACGCTATCTTTTGGAGTTTGATGTTGATGCTGACCCTCGAAAACATCTTCGTGCTGATGCTGTTCGCCGTGGCCGGCGCGTGGCTGTGGCACAACCACGGCTTGCGCGAGCGCGCGCTGGCGCGGGTCAAACAGCATTGCATCAACGTCGGCGTCGAGCTGCTGGACGGGAATGTTGCACTGAAAAAGATCGGCTTGATCAAAGATGCCAACGGTCGTCGACGGCTGGCGCGGGTCTACAACTTCGAATTCACCGTGACTGGCGAATCCCGGCATAACGGCACGATTACCCAGTTTGGTGCGCACAGTGCGCATATTGAGCTGGCGCCCTACCCGGCACCGTTCGACGATACGCCACCGGTGGTTGAGGTGCAGCGGCCGCGGGCGGAAGTTATCGAGCTGAGCCAGTGGCGGCAGGAACATACCAAGTGGAAACCCTAAAGATCGCAGCCTTCGGCAGCTCCTACATCAGATTTATGTACACCTTGTAGGAGCTGCCGAAGGCTGCGATCTTTTGATCTACTCCTCCCGACACCCCGACAATCCCCGCTGCAACGCCTCAACATCCAGCGCCTCACCGAAGATCAGCTCGATCCGCGAATCCCTCCGCCACTCGCTGACCTGCCAATTCAACTCGGCATTATCCAAAGCATTCGCAGACACCCAGCCCTCCGCGCTGTGGATAACCAGTTTCGCCCGCTGCCAATTGAGGCTGGCCAGCCAGTCAGCAATGCGCTGCTTGTTGAATATCTGCCCCGGATGCCAACGCCAGCCAATGCTCCAGCCTCCCTCCTGCGCCTGACTCAGGCAAATCGGCAGCGTCGGATCGCTCCAGACGGCCGGCATCTGCCCTAATCCCTTGGGTACGACCAAGTTATCCACACCGCTGACCGCTTGTGCAGCCAGGCCCGGCAGTTCGCTGAGCGATAGTTGCGCCTGTTGCGTCCAGATCAACCGGACTGGCGGCAACTGGCTGGCGATTTTTGCCCGAGCCGGTTCCTCGAGATTTTCAGCCTTGTTCAACAGCAACAAGCCCGCGCTTTCCAACGCTTCCCGCTGCGCTGCCGGCAACGCTTTCCCCGCCTCAAGCGCTTGAGCATCCAGCACCAAAACACAAGGCTGCACCGCCAGCACACCCAGCCAAGGCGCCTCATTTAACTGTTTGAGCAATTGCGCCGGATGCCCCAGCCCGGACGGTTCGATAAACAATCGATCGGGCCTGGCCTTGCGCAACAAACGCCCAAGCCCAATCTGAAACGGCGCGCCATTGACGCAACACAAGCAGCCCCCGGCCACTTCGCCCAGTGCGATACCATCGGCGTCGCTGGTCAGCAGCGCGGCGTCGAGGCCGATCTGGCCGAATTCATTGATCAGCACTGCCCAACGCTCGCCCTCTGGCCGCTGGGCCATGAGCTGGCGAATCAGGCTGGTCTTGCCGGCGCCCAAAGGGCCAGCAATGACATGGGTAGGAATGTTCTGCAACATGGCCGGGAGTTTTCTTGGGAGATTCGAAGATGCGTTGGATGGGATGGTCGTTGCTGTTGGCGCTGCTGTCGAGCGAAGCGTGGGCTCAGGCCTGCGTGGTGCACAGTCAGGGCGAGCGGCTCGACGTCAAAGTCTGTCAGCAGAACCGCAACATTCCGCAGAAACTGTTCAATGATGGCTTCTGCCAACCGAGGCTGACCGGGCAGAAAGTCGAGGTGCAGTACGTCGATCAGTGCCCGAGTGGTGCCTTCGGTGTGTGCAGCAACGCACAAGTCGCCAATATGCCTTATCGCCAGGACATCCACTATTACGGCGTCGCCACCGATGCCGCATATTTAAAGCCGTATTGCGAAGGCCAGAGCCAAGGGTCGTGGCTCAAGCCTTAACCGAGCCAGTCGAGGGTCAGTATCAAACGACGCTCGCCAGCGGCCAATTGCGGCGAGCGATGAATCAGACCGAAACCTTCATTGCCGTGCCATTTCTCGCCTTTCAATAGCGCGACGTCGCCGCTGTTGAGTTGCTGGATTTGCGCTTGGGGTTCGGCGTTGGCCTGCCCCAGTTGCTGGCGATCCATCGTGCCCTCCTTGAGCCATTGGCTGCCGACGCCGGCGTACGTGGTGATCAGCCGCGCCGGCACGTGATCAACGTGGAATCGCGGGCACATGGCTTTATCGAGCACCCGCAGGCGCAGGCCGATGCGCTTGGCGCCCAGCAAACAGGCGAAGGCGCTGACCAGCCATTTCAGGTCAGCGATAAAGCCTTCGTAACCTTCCAGATCACGGAAGCCTGAGGCCAACCCGGTCAGGTCAGGCTCGGCGTCCTCGTTCGGCAACTCCAGGCATAACGATTCCGCCAAGGGATCGTTGAGGGACAGCAGTAATTGAGCAAAGTCGCTGATGTGCAACGGCAATTGCCGCTGCCACACGGCGAGGTTGGTGTCGTCCTGGAGGATCTTCGTCAACGTTTCAGGTGTCGGCCCTTGGTGCTGATGGCGCGTACGGTTTTGCATGAGTTTGAGGGCGAGCATCAGGCGGCCTCTTCATGCCAAGGGCCGAACGGATCCGCCAACAATCGCCAGCCCTCTACGCCGAGGGCCATTTCTTCATCGGTGAGCAGGCAGTCATCCAGTTCGTCAGAGAGCTGTAGGAAATCGATGTTCTGACCGATGAACACCAGTTCCTGACGGCAATCTCCTACGCTCGGTATCCAGTTTTCCATGATCGCGGCGGTACTTTCCTGATCCTGCGGCCACTGGTTTTTCGGCACGAAACGCCACCAGCGCCCGGCAAAACCGTGGCGCATCAAGCCGCCGGCCTGCGACCAGCTACCGGCGTCTGTGGGTTTGCTCGCCAGCCAGAAGAAACCTTTGGAGCGCAGCAGTTTGCCATTCAGCCATGGGCGATCGATGAAGCTGAAGAAGCGTTGCGGGTGAAAGGGTCTGCGCGCACGGTAGGCTGTGGAAGCGATGCCGTATTCATCGGTTTCCGGCACGTGCTCACCGCGTAATTCCTGCAGCCAGCCCGGTGCTTGCGCGGCTCTGTCGAAATCGAAGCGACCGGTGTTGAGTATCTTCTCCAACGGCACTTCGCCCATCACCATCGGAATGATCTCAGCTTGAGCGTTGAGGCGTTTGAGGATGGCGATCAATTCCTCACGCTCGGGCTGGCTGATCAGGTCGATCTTGCTGATCAACAGCACGTCGGCGAACTCGATCTGTTCGATCAACAGGTCGGTGATCGAGCGCTCGTCTTCCTCGCCGAGAATTTCGCCACGGGAGGCGAGGCTTTCCGCCGCCTGGTAGTCCGGCAGGAAATTCACACCGTCGACTACAGTGACCATGGTGTCGAGACGCGCGATGTCGGAGAGGCTTTGCCCGTGTTCATCGCGGAAGGTGAAGGTTTCAGCGACCGGTAACGGCTCGGAGATACCGGTGGATTCGATCAGCAAATAGTCGAAGCGCCCTTCCCGGGCGAGTTTGCTGACTTCTTCGAGCAAGTCTTCGCGTAACGTACAGCAGATACAGCCGTTGCTCATTTCGACTATTTTTTCTTCTGCGCGGTTTAAGCTGACATCACGCTGGACTTCGCTGCCATCGATATTGATCTCGCTCATATCATTGACGATAACTGCGACGCGAAGGCCCTTTCGATTACGTAGTACGTAATTCAAAAGTGTACTTTTTCCGGCGCCCAAAAATCCTGAAAGTACGGTGACGGGCAATTCGGCTGACATTGGATAATCCTCATAGGAAGGCAGCCGATTGACGCTTTTACTAGCGCTTGGCGTTTTGAGGCTTCATACGAGGGTTTCGTTGAAGCTAAACGCTTGAAATCGGCCTGCTCAGGCTCAGTTATTATTTATGTTATAGTATAACAACACGAATAAACCAGCCCTGCTCTTGCCCTGAGCGATAGACAGCAGGAAGCTGAGCCCATCCCACACGCGGAATTGGTAATGAAAACTGCGCTGAAATGCTCGTTGTTGAGCCTTGGATTGCTGATTGCTGGCAATGCGTCGGCGCAGTTGCCGACGCTGGCCAGCTGCACACGTAGCGCTAATCTGCTGGCGTGCATCGATGCCGAGGGCAATGCGTATAGCGTCAACACTCTCGGCAATACGCTTTACCTGCGTGGATTTGAAAAGATTGGGCAGCGTTATTGGGCGCAAACCAACAGTCGCTTTGGCCAACTGACATTCTTTACCGGTGTCGCCTCTGATGGCGAAGCGTGGGTTGGCTACACCCGCCGCGTCGGCTGGACGACCATTAATCGCTTCTCCAGCTCGGGCGGCAGCAGTGCGAAATTCACCTGCAGCCGAATCGTCGGCTGCTAAACCTGCGCTTTCTGCTGCTCCTGTCGCCAAGCGAGATAGCTGTCCATCGGTGGATTTTTCTCGAAATAGCGCTGCAATCCCTCAAACAAACCATCCGCCACGGCCTGTTGATGCCGCGCCGTGACCAGTCGCTGACTGTCGCGAACATTGGAAATGAAGCCGGTTTCCACCAGAATCGACGGCACATCGGGCGACTTCAACACGGCAAATCCAGCCTGTTCCACGCGCTTCTGATGCAGCGTAGTGATACTGGCCAGACTGCCCAGCACGGTGTTGCCCAGTTGCAGACTGGCGGCGATCGTCGCGTTCATCGACATGTCGAGAATCACCCCGGCGAGCATTGGATCTTTGTCTTTGAGATTGAGCAGACTGGTAGCGCCAAGTAGATCTGCGCCGTTCTCCCGCTGCGCCATAAAGCGTGCCGTCGCCGATGTCGCGCCACCTTCAGACAGGCAATACACCGACGCTCCAGACGCTGTCAGCCGTGGCGCCGCATCCGCATGCACCGAGATAAACATGTCGGCTTTATGCTGACGGGCAATCTCCACACGCTTTCGTAAAGGCACGAAGAAGTCGTCATTGCGCACCAGTTTTACGTCGAATCCTTTTTCCTTTTTCAGGCGTTTGGCGAGTAGCTGAGCAATGGAAAGCACCACATCTTTTTCCCGCTCACCTTTCGCGCCGACCGCTCCGGGGTCCTTTCCGCCGTGTCCTGGATCGACGACTACGATGATGTCGCGCTTGGGGTGAGCGCCGATCTTGGGTGTTTCACGTGGAACCATTGTGGTCACTGGCGACGTTTTCGCAGTGACTAAATCCAGAACCAACCGATGACTTTGGCCATCCTGCGGCGCCAAAAGGAAGCTGTTCAGCAGCACTGGATTGCTCAGATCGAGAACAATCCGCGTGTCTCCCTGACCAAAAGGCCCGGATCGAATCGACCGGATTACCGTGCCATTCAACGCCAACTCGCTGAAATCCCCGCTCAGATTAGCGCCGGACACATCGATGATCAGCCGTTCCGGAGCACTGAGAGTGAAGGTTCTGTAGCGCACTGGCCCACTTAAATCGAAAACCAATCGCAGCTTTTCATCAGAACGCCACAGCCGCGCGTTACGAATTTGCGCGGCCGAAACACTGAACGGAAGGGCGAAGGCCGCGCTGGCCAAAATCAAATTGAGCAGATGGCGTCTGTGCATATGAAAACCTGTTCATGAAAAAGGCATCGTGGATTGCATTGTTATAATGTAACATCCAATTCATTCAACACGATGGTTCCGAACATGAATTCGCTGACACTTCCGGATATCGCCGCGCAGTCCGCTCGCCAAGCCTTGCCCCTCGAATGGGTGGGCATGCACGGCATCGCATTACCTGTTTTATTGGAAGGCCAACGCTTGAGTGCGAAAGCTGATGCGGGAGTAAGTCTGGATGACGGCGAGGCTCGCGGGATTCACATGTCACGCCTCTATCTGGCGCTGGAAGCGCTGGAACAGCAGAGCCTTTCCCCTGCTCTGCTGCACCAGGTGCTCAAACGTTTTCTGGATAGCCACGAAGGTTTATCCAACTGCGCCTACCTGAATATCCACACGGATCTACTGCTGAAACGCGCTGCGTTGATTAGCCCATTGGCCGGATGGAAATCCTATCCAGCGACCATTTCAGCCAGCTTGAAAAATAAGATGTTCCACGTGGAACTCAAAATAGAAGTGCCCTACTCCTCAACCTGCCCTTGTTCAGCGGCCTTGTCTCGGCAGTTAATCCAGCAACAATTCGTCGACGACTTTGCCAATAAAGCCCTTCAGCACGCTGACATGCTGGCTTGGCTCGGATCGACCCAAGGCATCATCGCCACACCTCACAGCCAACGCAGCACCGCACAATTGCATCTGCACCTCGACGAGTTCATCGATGAATTACCGCTGAGCGCGATCATCAATGACGCTGAAGCCGCCCTAGGCACCGCCGTACAAACCGCCGTAAAACGCGCCGACGAGCAAGCCTTCGCCCTCGCCAACGGGCAGAACCTGATGTTCTGCGAAGACGCCGCACGCCGATTGAATCTCGCACTTCGCCGTACACCCGGGGTTAACCAATTCCATTTGCGAGTGATCCACGCCGAAAGTCTGCACGCCCACGATGCCGTCGCCGAAAGCCACTGGCAGCGTGAGCAAGCATGATCCGCTGCCAATCCCTGATCTGGGGCGCACCCGGTCAACCGCTGACCACACCCCTGAATCTAGAGCTGGAAAGCGGCACTCTCACATCCATCATCGGTGCCAACGGCTGTGGCAAAAGCAGCCTTCTGAAAGTCATCGCCGGGCTGCAAAAACCTTTGGCAGGCAAAGTCAGCCTAAGTGTTCCACGTCAAAGCGGCTTGTCGTTCCTGCCCCAACAACAGCACCTCGACCGCCAGTTCCCCATCAGCCTCGAGGAACTGATCGCCGCCGGTTTCTGGGGACGCCGACTCTCAACCCAACTGCGCGCACAACGCCTGAAAGACGCACTGGAAAACTGGCACCTGAGCGGACTCGAACACCGCCCACTCATGGCCCTCTCCGGCGGCGAATTACAGCGCGCCCTTCTCGCCCGATTGAGCCTGACCGACGCCCCGGTTCTGCTCCTCGACGAACCCCACGCCGCCCTCGATGAATTCGGCCAACAATTGCTCTGGCAACACATCCACGCCTGGCATAACCAAGGTCGAACCATCGTCGTGGTTTGCCATGACCTCGCCGCCGTACGCCAACACATTCCGCACACCTTGCTGATCAAAAACCGCGAATGCGTGTACGGCGCCAGCGTTGAACTGATCCAGCAAACCCCTCAGACGCAGGTGGCCTGATGCTCGCCGTCGCCCACTTATGGCAACCGTTCAACGAGTTCGTGTTCATGCGCCGCGCCCTGCTCGGCGGCCTGGTCTTGGCGTGCAGTACGGCACCACTCGGTGTGTTTTTGATCCTGCGACGGATGAGCCTGATCGGTGACGCCGTCGCCCACGGCATCCTTCCCGGCGCCGCGCTGGGATTCTGGTTCGCCGGCCTGAGCCTTCCCGCACTCACACTCGGCGGCCTCGGCGCCGGCCTGAGCATGGCCGGACTCGCCGCATGGATCACCCGCCGCACCGGTCTGCGCGAAGACGCCAGCCTTGCTGCGATCTACCCCATTTCTCTCGCCAGCGGCGTGCTGATTCTCGGCATCGCCGGCAAACGCCTCGACCTGCTTCATCTGCTGTTCGGCTCAGCATTGGCCGTCGACGGCCCGACCCTCACCGGCATGATGTGGGTCTCGGGATTCAGCTTGATCGCCATGGCGCTGATCTACAAACCGCTGCTGCTCGACACCCTCGACCCACTGTTCCTGAGAACCGTCAGCCGCCTCGGCCCACTCGCCCACGGTGTGTTCCTGACGCTGGTAGTACTCAATCTGGTGATCGGTTTCCAGGCCATCGGCGCGCTGATGGTCGTCGGACTGATGATGCTCCCCGCCGCTGCCTCGCGATTCTGGAGCCGCCGCTTACCGATCCTGATTGCCATCGCCGCCGTCATCGGTTGCCTCTCGGTGTGGTTCGGTTTGCTCCTGTCGTTCTACTACTCGCTGCCAAGCGGCCCGGCCATCGTGCTGGTCGCCGGCGTCGGCTATCTGCTGTCGGTGGTGTTCGGGCCGGTTCACGGTCTGCTGCGCCGCCCGCCCTTGCTCACATCCCAATGAGGTGTTTCCCGATGCGCGCTCTACTCGTGTTGTTCAGCCTGCTGCTGTCGATGTCATTGTCGGCGGCAGAAAAATTACCGGTGGTGACCAGCTTCAGCATCCTCGCCGACATGGTACATCAGGTCGGCGGTGAGCATATCCAGATCACCAACATGGTCGGCCCGGACGCCGATGCGCACACTTACGAGCCGACACCGGACGACGCCAAAGCGTTGCTCGGCGCTAAACTGATCATCAAGAATGGCCTCGGTTTCGAGCCGTGGCTGGATCGACTGGTCACCAGCACCGAGACCAAAGCCACGCTCATCAGTGCCAGCCATGGCGTGATTCCACGCTCGCTGGATGAGGACGGCGAAACCGTTCCCGACCCGCACGCCTGGCACAATCTGGCGAACACCGAGTTGTACATCGCCAACATTACCAAAGCGCTGATCGCTGCCGACCCGGCGAACAAGGCCGACTACCAACGCAACAGCCAAGCCTATCTGAAGCAGATCTACGCCCTGCTCGCTGAAGCCAAAAGCAAGCTTGGTTCGCTGCCGCCGGGCAATCGCAAGATCGTCACCAGCCACGATGCCTTCGGTTATCTCGGTCAGGCCTATGGCATCGACTTTATGGCGCCACAGGGTTTGTCCACCGAGCGTGAACCCTCGGCCGCCGAAGTCGCTGCGCTGATCACCCAGATTCGTCAGGCCAGGGTCAAAGCGGTGTTCATGGAAAACATCAAGGACGCTCGCTTGCTCAAGCAGATCGCTGATGAAAGCGGCGCGCACATCGGCGGCACGTTGTACTCCGACGCCCTCGCCGCCAGCGGCCCGGCCAGCACCTTCACCGGCCTGTTCGAATACAACCTCAACACCCTTTACGACGCGCTGAGCAAACCATGATCCGCAAGAATCCTTCAGGCGATTTGCCGCAAATCGCCGAGTCGGCTTACGTCGATAAAACCGCGATCATCTGCGGCAAAGTGGTGATTGGCGAGAACGTTTTCGTCGGCCCCTACGCGGTGATCCGCGCCGACGAAGTGGACGCCTCAGGCGACATGGAGCCGATCACCATCGGCGCCAATTCGAACATTCAGGACGGCGTGGTGATCCACTCAAAATCCGGTGCGGCGGTGACCATCGGCGAGTTCAGTTCCATCGCCCACCGCTCGATCGTGCATGGCCCATGCGTGGTCGGCGACCGCGTGTTCATCGGTTTCAACAGCGTGTTATTCAACTGCATCGTCGGCAACGGTTGCGTGGTACGGCACAACTCGGTGGTCGATGGTCGCGATTTGCCGGACGCGTTCTACGTGCCCTCCACAACCCGCATCGGCCCGAACACCGACCTCTCGTTATTCCCACCGGTGAGCGTCAGCGCTTCGGAGTTTTCCGAAGACGTGGCGCGCACCAATGTCGACCTGGTGCGCGGCTACAAAGCCTTGCAGAACGAGTTCTGAACCATGAGCAGCGTGCTGATTCGCAACGCCAGACTGGTCAACGAAGGGCGCGAGTTTGACGGCGATCTGTTGGTCAGCAACGGGCGCATCGTCAAAATTGCGCGAAGCATTGAAGGTGAAAACGCCACGGTAGAAATCGACGCCAACGGCCAATGGTTACTGCCGGGGATGATCGATGATCAGGTGCATTTCCGTGAACCGGGTGCGCCGGCCAAGGGCAGCATTCACACCGAGTCGCGCGCAGCGGTCGCCGGTGGCATTACCAGTTTCATGGACATGCCCAACACCAACCCGGCCACCCTCACCCTCGAAGCACTGGCGGATAAAAAGCGTCGGGCGGCGATCAACTCAGTGGCTAACTATGGCTTTCACTTTGGCGTGAGCCGGGACAATCTCGATACGGTGGCTGCTCTCAATCCTTGCGAAGTGGCCGGGGTGAAAGTGTTCATGGGCGCGTCGACCGGCAACATGCTGGTGGATGATCCGCAGATCCTTGAGCGACTGTTCGCCGAAGTGCCGACCATCCTGCTCGCGCATTGCGAACACACGCCGAGCATCGACGCTAACGCGGCCAGTCTGCGCGAGCTGTTCGGCGATCGTATTCCGCCCGCCGCTCACCCGCTCATTCGTAATGCCGAGGCGTGTTATCGATCCTCATCACTGGCGGTGGAATTGGCGAAACGTCACGGCACACGTCTGCATGTTTTGCACCTGACCACGGCGCGTGAACTGGCCTTGTTCGAGGACAAACCGTTGGCGCAGAAACGCATCACCGCTGAAGTGTGTCTGCATCATTTGTTGTTCGATGATCGCGACTATCCAAGGCTCGGCAACCTGATCAAGTGCAACCCGGCGATCAAGAGTCAAAGCGATCGTGATGCTTTGCGGGAGGCTTTGAACAGCAATCGGTTGGACGTTATCGGCAGCGATCATGCGCCGCATACCTGCGAAGAAAAGCAGCAGCCTTACGCGCAGGCACCATCGGGATTGCCACTGGTGCAGCATGCGTTGCCAGCGCTGATGGAGTTGGTGGCGGATGGGGTTTTGCCGGTCACGACGTTAGTGGCGAAGACCAGCCATCGCGTCGCGGATCTGTTTGCGATTCCGGATCGTGGCTATTTGCGTGAAGGGTATTGGGCGGATCTGGTGTTGGTTGAAGCGCAGAGGCTGGAGGTCGATCGGCAGCCGATTCTGTCACAGTGCGCATGGACGCCGTTTGCCGGGCGCAGCTTTCGGCATCGGGTGAATGCGACGATTGTGTCGGGGCAGATTGCATGGCGGGAGGGACGGGTGAACGAGGGATGTCGCGGGCTAGCGCTGAGGTTTATGCGCTGACTGTTAGGACGCCTTCGCGAGCAAGCTTTGCTCCTACAGATTCACACAATTCCGTAGGAGCAAAGCTTGCTCGCGATGCTTTTTAAGCGCGGGGTTTCACAGCGCCGCAATCCTGGCCCAGCCACACCGCACGGGTTTCCAAACTGCCCTTCTGGTTGATCCCGATCGCATTGAACGTGCCGTTCGCCACCGTGGTGAATTCACGATCGCTGAGGAACGTCGCCACGCCGGTGCCCTGTGCTTTCGGGCAGCTGAAGCGGAATTTCCACTGGTTGCCGGTGCGATCGGTGATCTGCTGTTTGCAGCCCGATTGCGGGTCGGCCAACGGAATATCGTTGGTCGCCACCTGCTCTGGCGTCAGGCAGGCGCGGATGCCTTTGCCGCCGATATTGATGCCGTTTTTCTCCAGCGCCGCGCGCTGTTGCGGGGTCATCTGCCCTTGCAGTTGACCGAGGATCGATTGCACATCCATAGGCTGGTCATCGACCTTGACGTTGCTCGATGTCATTTCCCACAGACCCGGCTGCAGCATCTGCGCCTGAGCAACCACCGGCAAAGCCAAACCCAGACCCAGCGCCAAACCCAGCAGACGAACGTTCATCGAAAAACTCCTGATCAGTAGTGGCCGTTAGACGTCGGCCGATTGCTTCGGTTCATGCACCAATTAAATAGCGACAATCGCGACAGAACATGGTCTGTTAAGCATTGAATCTTCCGGAGCAAGGCTGCCCCATGGATTATTTTGGACCGCACATTTTCGGTTACCTGATCGCCCTGATACACACCCTCGGCTTGATCGCCGCTCTTCACGCGGTGCTCACCGTGCGCACGGCTCAAGGTTCGATCGCCTGGGCATTGTCGCTGATATTTATTCCCTACCTCACGCTAATTCCTTACCTGGTGTTCGGCCGCAGCACGTTTGATGGTTACATCAAGGCGCGGCGCCAAGCCAACGAACAAATGCGTCAGGCCATTTCCGAGCTGAACTGGCGCCCTTGGGTGGAAGAAGCCCTGACCGCGCGCGCCTCGAATGCCTACGCGTCACTGCGGGCGATGCCCAAGCTTGGGCGCATGCCGTGTCTGGCGAACAACGAAGTGCAGCTGCTGATCAACGGCACGGCGACATTCGAGTCGATTTTCCACGCCATCGAGCAGGCCAAGGAAGCGGTGCTGATCCAGTTTTTCATCATCCACGATGACCGCCTCGGCCAGCGCCTGCGTGATCTGCTGCTGAAGAAAGCTGCCGATGGCGTGACCATTCACCTGCTCTACGACCGCATCGGCAGCCATGCCCTGCCCCACAGTTACGTGCAGGCGCTGCGTGATGGCGGTGTCGAGGTCAAAGCTTTCGCCACGCGCAGCGGCTGGCTCAACCGCTTTCAGGTCAACTTCCGTAACCACCGCAAGATCGTCGTAGTCGATGGCGTGGTCGGTTTCGTCGGCGGGCACAACGTCGGCGATGAATACATGGGCGAAAAACCACCGCTGGCACCGTGGCGCGATACCCACGTCAAAGTCCGCGGCCCGGTGGTGGCGTGCATGCAGGAATCGTTTGCCGAAGACTGGTTCTGGGCCGCACGCACCCTGCCGCCGCTGATCCTGCCGGATGAATACCCCGAAGACGGCGTGCTCTGCCAATTGCTCGCCAGCGGCCCGGCCGATGCGTACGAAACCTGCTCGCTGTTTTTCGTCGAAGCGATCCATGCGGCGACAGAACGGGTGTGGATCACCAGCCCGTATTTCATCCCCGATGAAGCGGTTTTCGCCGCGTTAAGACTGGCGGTGTTGCGCGGTGTCGATGTGCGATTGCTACTGCCTTCGCGCCCCGACCACCGCATCGTCTACGCCGCTTCCAGCCTTTATGCCTTCGAAGCGGTGCGCGCCGGCGTGCGGGTGTTCCGTTACCGTCCAGGGTTTCTGCATCAGAAAGTGGTGTTGATCGACAGCGAGATCAGCGCGATTGGCAGCGCCAATCTGGACAACCGTTCGTTCCGGCTGAATTTCGAAGTGATGTTGCTGACGGTCGACAGTGCGTTCGCCGCCGACGTGGAACAAATGCTTAACGACGACTTCGCGCAGTCTGATGAAGTCGCCAAAGAAGAAAGCCGGGAGATCCACCGCCTGCAACAACTCGGCATGCGGATCGCCCGGCTTATTTCACCGATTCTCTAAAGCCCCCCTCTCCCTAAGGAGAGGAAAAGGTTTAGGGGTTATAGATGTCGTCGCGTGTCCATGGCAGTTCGTGGCTGCCATCCGGATGTGCTTTCACCGCGAGGATCTGGTGCAGATTGATCCAGCCGCGCGCGAAGGCGTAAGCACAGCCGGCCAGGTACAAACGCCAGATGCGCAGCGCCTGATCCGGCACCAGTTTGCCCGCAGCTTCGAGATTGTCCTCGAGCCGTTCGCTCCAGTGATCCAGCGTGCGCGCGTAATGCAGGCGCAAGCTTTCGACGTCGACAATCTCTAGCCCCGCTTCGCTGATCTCCGCCGAGATCATCGACAGGTGCGGCAGCTCGCCGTTGGGGAATACGTATTTCTCGATAAAGTCGCCGGCGCCGCGTCCCACCGGACGGCCATCCGTGTGTTTGGCGGTGATGCCGTGGTTCATCACCAGACCGCCCTCCTTCACCGCGCCGAACAGGGTTTTGCAGTACTCGGCGAGATTGGCGTGGCCGACATGCTCGAACATGCCGACGCTGACCACCTTATCGAAACGGCCATCCTGCGGCAGGTCGCGATAGTCGAGTAGTTGCAGTTCGATCTGGTCTTCGAGGCCCTCGGCTTTTACTCGCTCGCGCGCCAGTTCCAGTTGTTCCTTGCTCAGGGTGATGCCGAAGACTTTCGCACCGAATTCGCGTGCGGCAAAACGTGCCAGACCACCCCAACCGCAACCGACATCCAACAGGTATTCGCCCGGCTGCAAACGCAGCTTGCGGCATAAATGACGGAATTTGGCTTGTTGCGCCTGCTCCAGGGTTTCGCTGCCCGTTTCGAAATACGCGCAGGAATACGCCATGTCGCTGTCCAGCCAGAGCTGGTAAAACGCGTTGGACAGGTCGTAGTGGTAGGAAATGGCTTTGGCGTCGGTTTCCTTGTCGTGCAAGGCCCGCACCGGCTGATTGTCGTCATCGTCACCGAGCAACGCGTTACTCAATTCGTCGCAGACCCGGATGACCTCGCTGATCGAGCCCTCCAGTTCGAGCTTGCCTTCAACGAAGGCCGCTCCGAGCGCATCGAGGCTTGGATGGGTGAACTGGGTGACCATCTGCGGGTCCTTGACCACGATGGTGACGCTGGGCGCCGGCCCCAGATTGAACTCATGGCCGTCCCAGAGTCGCAAGCGAAGCGGTAGCTGCAGATTCTGTAAGGCCGGTGGAAGTTGCGCGAGCATGGAAAATCCCCCTTGTTTCAGACCGTCAGATCTGAGGGTAGACCATCCTTGAAAAATAGCAGGCTATCGATTTAATTAGCCAAAACTATCGTTGCAAACGCTCCAGCAAGCCATCCTGAACCCACTGTTTCAACCACGTAACAGCTTGCAGCGGTGCGCCCTCACCATAGATGACTGCTAACGCTTCGCACAGTTCGGAGAAACTCCAGCCTTCGTTTAACAACCCATTCAGCGCATTCGCTTCAGCGCGGTCCAGACTGCGGTAGTTGCAGACCAAGTCGTGACGCCAGATCACGCAGACCTGGGGTGTTTCGAGTGCAACGCTGTGCGGGAAATCCGCTTCATCTTTTACCGAGCGCCAAATCGCGACGCTGTTGAATTCACACGCCAGCCATTGCAGCGAAGGCGTCGGTTTGAACTGCAAGGTCGGCCACTCTTCCGGCGCCAGCATCGCCATCGCATTGATCGTCAGCGGCTCGCCAGCCGGGGAATCGAACGCCAGGGTGAACGCCCATTCGAGTGCGGCCAGCTCAGCCAGCGGCGCACTTTGCTCGGGCACCAGATGCTCGCGGATAAACGCTTCAAAACCTTTGCCCAGCCAACGCAGACTGAAATGCGCCGACGGATATTGGCGGATGTACGCGGTGGCGAGCAGATCGAATTCTTCATCGCCCATCCAATAATGAATGGCCGGGAAATCGTGGGTCAGCACTTCCAGTAAACGCGCCGCGTAAGCGTTGTGATAAATCGCCAGGCCGGTACCGACGTCGAGCGTCGGCCCACCGATCAGGTTGTCGGCCAAGGCGCGATTGGCCGGCGTGGCATCCAGCAGAAACGCTTCGAACGCCAGTTGCCATTCCTTCAAGCGCATTGCTGTCTCCCGGCCAGAACCGTGTCACCCAACTCGCGGGCCTTGTGCAGTTCGGCGAGCAGTTCTTCGAACGGCGGGAAATGATCGTCGCGTTCCAGCAACGTCGCCACCGGGCCGATGTGTTCCAGCGTGCGTTGATACAGCGCCCAGACCGGATCGCTCACCGGATGGTCGTGGGTGTCGATGACGTAATCACCGTAATCGTTGTGCCCGGCCAGATGCAGTTGACGTACTTTTTCTGCCGGCAAACCTTGAATGAACGCCCATGGATCGAAGCCGTGATTGCGCGAACTGACGTAGACATTATTAACGTCGAGCAATAACTCGCAGCCGCTCTCCCGGCTCAGGGCCGCGAGAAATTCCCATTCGCTGAACTCGTCCGATGCGGCGCGCACATAGCTGGAGACGTTCTCCAGCACCAGCGGCCGCTGCAAAACATCTTGCACCTGCGCCACTCGGCCGGCGATGTATTCGAGGCTTTCTGCGGTATAGGGCAGCGGCAACAAGTCGTGCAACTGATGGGCGTTGCCACGGCTCCAGCACAGGTGATCGGAGATCCATGCCGGTTTGACCCGGTCGGCCAGTTGCTTGAGTTGTTTGAGATAGTCCGGATCGAGGGCATGCGGCCCACCGATGGACAAGGACACACCATGCATCACCAGTGGATAGCGCTCGGCGATGGCGTCCAGGTAGTACAGAGCCTTGCCGCCCTGCACCATGAAATTTTCGGAGACCACTTCAAACCAGTCGACGTCCGGCGACTGTTCGAGGATCTGCTGATAATAAGCGCTGCGTAAACCGAGGCCGTAACCCAGGAAAGGAAGCGAAGCGGACATGTCGGACTCCTGCTAAAAGTGGCCGCAGTGGCGTGAACCACTGCGGCGGCACTTGCTGTCAGTTATTCGCCGACCTTGCCACCTGCTTTTTCGCAAGCCGCTTGAGTCATGGCCTTGAAGCCCATGCCTTTGCAGGTGCCCAGACCTTTGCAGGCGTGATCTTTGGTCTTGCAGTCGTTCTGGCCTTTGCAGGCATTGACGCCGTAGCAGTGAACGTTGGCATCAGCAGCCGTAGCGGTAGTCGAAACACCGGCAAACATCGTAGCAGCGGCAAAAGCGAGAGCAGCACCAGCAGCAGCGGTCTTGATAGTCATTTTTGTTTTCCTCGGTCATCGTCAGGGATGTCGGCTGAACGATTTGTTCAGTCCCGACATAGCACTAGAGAGAGCGACCAGGATGGCGTTACAACACGAGCAAAATTAATTTCAGATCTCTTCCTTGAGCTTGAGCAGGGGTTCCTGAAAGCGCAGCAAGCGCCCGGCATTACCCAACACCAGCAGCGTACTAAGGTTATGCAACAGCGCCGCGATCATCGCTCCGGCGGCACCCAACCAACCGAATGCGGCGAACACAACGATGGCCAGCGTCCAGCCCAGACCGATGACCACGTTGACCTGCAATGTTCGTCGACACTGGCGGCTGAGGCGTACACAGGTTCCGAGCCGGCGCAAATCGCTGCCGATCAGCACGATGTCAGCCGAGGCCAACGCGATATCCGCACCGCCGGCGCCCATCGCCACACCGACTACGCCGGCCTTGAGTGCCAACGAATCGTTGATGCCGTCACCCACCACCATCGGCCGGAAACCGTTGTCGATTTCCTTGAGCACACGATTGAGTTTGTCCTCAGGTAAGGCCTGGGCTTGAACCTCTTGCAAACCAACATCACGCGCCAAAGTCTGAGCGACACTCTGCCGATCACCGGTCAGCAACAGTTGCCGACCCAAACCCAATTCACGCAACTCGCTGAGGGCAAAACGCGCCTCCGGTTTGACGCTGTCCGCCAGCAACAACCACGCGAGGAATTCACCGTTCAAGGACAACCCGGCAATCGGGCCGTCGTGCTCGGGAACGGTCGAAGTAATGATGCCCAATTGCGCGAACAACTCCGGTCGCCCCAGCGCCGCCTCGCCCTGCTCCGTCATGGCAACCACACCAAGACCCTGACGCTCGTGTATCTCACTCAGGACCACCGACTGTTCCTGACTGACCAACCCCGCCAACGCTCGACTCACCGGATGACTGCTCGCCGCACCAAGGCTGGCAGCCAGTGCGGTAATCGCGGAGGTGTCTGTGTGGGAACTGTCGATCGACTGCAAGCGCAACGTGCCATAAGTCAGCGTGCCGGTCTTGTCGACGACCAGCGAGGTCAGGTCAGCCAGTTCTTCAAGAAAAGCCGAACTGCGGATCAGAATCCCGTGCCGCGCCGCCACCGCGACACCGGCAATCGCCGTCGCCGGCGCAGACAACACCAACGCGCACGGACACGCCGCCACCAACACCGCGAGCATCGCCTGCGCATCATTGGTGACGAACCAGGTCACCGCCGCCAGCAACAACACCAGCACCATGTAGCTGCCGGCATAACGCTCGAGCAAACGAGTGATCGGTGGTTTCGAACGCTCGGCGTTTTGCATCAGGGCGATGACTTTGCCGAGGGTCGATTCATCACCTGTGCGAGTCACTTCAATACGCAGCAGGCCATCAAGGTTGATCGCGCCGCCGAACACCGTCATGCCGACAGCCGCCTCCACCGGCACCGACTCGCCGGTAATCGAAGCGGTATCGAGACTGGCCTGACCGGACAAAACCCGACCATCCGCCGGCACCCGATCACCGGCGCGCACCTCAACGGTGTCGCCCGATTTCAGCGTGCCGTTGTCCACTTCGAGGATCGAACCATCGGCCTGAACCTTGCGCGCGTGACTGCGCGTCAGTTGGCCAAGCGCATGGATCGCTTCCTGCGAACCGATGACACTGCGCTCCTCCAGCACGTGGCCGAAGATCATGATGATCGGCAGCAACGCCGCCGTGAGCAGATCGCCAGTCGCCCACGCGCCGAGCATGGCCAAGGCAATCAGTTGATCGGTGATGCCGTGCAGGCTTGGATAACGCAGGCTATACCACGCCGAGCGCATTACCGGCACGGCGACTAATAAAGAAGCAAAACCCAGCAGCAATTGGCTGACACCGGTTTGCTCCGGCACCAGCCAACGCCAGATCAAACCCAGTCCAAGCAGTCCCAACGCGAGCATGGCGAGGGTCAGTTGCCGGGCAGCGCGGCGTTGTTCGGCCGAGGACAACAGACTCGGTGCGGCAGTCGTCGCAGTCATTTACTGGCTCCCTGAATGATCAGGCGGGAATCGTCTTTCGGATCGACCGTGGTCACCGATCCGGCCTGGCCGAGAATCTTCGGCATGCGTTCGCGGTACAGGCGCAAGAGCATTTGCGGGTCGGCGCTGCTGGCCAGACTCGACACCGTGGCGGTGTCGGCCGAGGCTTTGGCCAGGCGTTCACCCGCCTGCGCGTGAGCCACTTGCAGCGTGCGGTCGGCTTGCTCGTTGGCGGTCTGGGTGAGTTTCTCGGCGTCGGTGCGCGCGTTGGCCACGGCTTTATCGGCTTGCTGACTGGCAGTCAGCACAGCGTTGAACGCACTTACGGCAGGGTCAGGCAGACTCGATTGCACATCGACCCGCGCCACTTCGATACCGATGCCCTGCCCGCTCGCCTTCAACTCGGCGAGGCGTTTGTTGATGCCTTGCACCAGATCACCGCGCAGCCTTTCACGGCGTTCGGCGGCTTGATTGTCAGCGCCGATCAACTCTGGGCGCGCGACAAGAATAGTGTCGAGATCGCGCGCGGCCGTCAGTGCGACGGCGCTGCGGGTGACCAAACGATCCAGCGCCGGCAGCACATGATCGGCCTGCAAGACGAAGTCGTAAGGGTCGGTGACTTTGTAAAACACCCGCACATCCAGTTGCACCACGCCGGCATCACCGGTCAATAAATAACCAGACCCGGCCAGCGCATCGCTCAGCGGTGTTGCGAACGAAGCGACGCGATCAGCCTTCAGCGCCTCATCACTGCGCAACAGATTTTCCACTCGGCGTTCGATGACTCGATCCGCTGCGGGCAGCAAAATCACCTGTTCGAATGGCTGCGGCCAGGCCAACAACAGACCGGCGTTTTGCACGCGATCCAGTGCGCCAAAGTGCAAAACCACGGCGCGATTCTGCGGGTCGATCTGCCGCACGTTGGAGAATGCCCACGCCAATGCGGCCAACACCGTCACCGCGTACAGGGCAAAAAATGCCAAACGACCGGCCTGAATCCACGGGCTGTTTAGCGAATGTGTTCCACGTGGAACTTCTTCACTCATGGCTGCGATCCGGATTTGCTGTCGAGTGTCGGCGGGCCATCGACCAGTACGCGGAATGGCGCGGCGTCGGTGCGCAGAATCAGTTTGGTGTCCGGCGTGACGATGGTGCCGAGGGTGTCCAGCGAGCGCAGCAAGTTATACAGCTGCGGCGAACTGGCGTAGGCACGGCCGTAAATCTGCGCGGCTTCAACGCGAGATTGCGCTTCGATTTCTGCGGCTTTCACGGTGGCGTCAGCTTGCACAATTCGCGCATCGCGTTCGGCAGCGGAACGGATTTGCGCCGCTTCGCGTTTGCCGATCGCCGTGCGTTCAGTGGCAATTGTTTCACGCTCGGCGCGCATGCGATCGACCGTGGCGGTGAGCGTTACCGACGGCAAGGTCAAACGCTCGATGCCAACTTGCACGACACGCACGCCATAGGTCGCGAGCAATTGCTGATCAATCTGCTGACGCAACTGCGCTTCGAATTCAGCGATGTGCACTTGGCTGGCATCGGTGTTGACCAGATTCGCCAGATCGAAACTGCTGGCGGTGGTTTCCAGCGCCGAACCAACAAAGGTACGAATCTGCCGCGCCGCTTCATCAGGCTGATTCTGCACGGCGCGCATAAAACGCTGCACGTTGTCCGGATCACCCTGCACCTGCCACGCCACATAAGCCTGAACGATGATGCGCAAACCGTCGCGGGTACCGACATCCTGCAAGCCGCTGGAGGTAGTGCGCAGACGTAGATCCACCGGAATCGCCGCTTCGAATGGCGCCGGCCAGCGCCAGCTCAAACCCGGTTCAAGCAATACCCGCGATGGATTGCCGAAGCGAGTAATGACCGTGGCTTCACCGGAGCGCACTTGCACCAGGCTTGCCGCCGCGATAGCGAACGCCACCAGCAGCACCGCCCAGCCCATGCGCCGCCACGGGAAAGGCCCCGCCTCTTCCGGCGCTCCGTGGTGATGATGCCCGTGATGATGGTGATGTCCGCCGTGGCCATGATCGTGGCCGCTGTGATCATGCGGTTCGTGCGTGTGCGACTGGCTCAATGGGCGACTCCTGGTTGAGCGGTGGTGCGCGCGGGCGTCGGGTCAGCCGGCAGCGTGAAGGTACGCAGGTCGATGGTCGGCGCATTGCTGCTGCCACCGAGGCGATGATCGAGCACCAGCAATTTGGCTTTGCTCAGGCCTTGGCTGAGCTGCGCGAGGTATTGCTCCAGCACAAAGGCCTGACCGGCACTGGCGTAGGCTTTTTGTTCGGCGCTGAATTTCAGATCCGCCGCTTGCGCCGTGGCACTGGTTTCGCGGGCGTTGGCGCTGGCCTGATCGCGAGCGAGGCTGGCCTGCAATTGCGCCTGATTACTCACTTCGGCCGCTGCGCCACGCTCGCGGGAGATCAACGCCTGGGCGCCGATCTGCGCCGCTTGCACCGCGTGATAAGCATTGGCGGCACCGGCCGGCGGGTGAATGGCTTCAACCACCGTGGCGAGAATTTCCACGCCACTGTTGAGTTGTTGCAGATCACTTTGCACCGCGCGACCGATCTCTTCGCCCAGCCCTACCCGGTCTTCGCCGAGCAAACCGTCGAGCGTGCGCGAAGCAAAGTCGTGCACCAGAATCCGGCTGGCGGTGCTGCGGATCAGTGTTGGTACATCAGCGCTGTTGTAAGTCGCGGCCAGCGCCGCCTGATCCGTCAGGCCAATGCGATAGACGAAGCGCACGTCCATGTTGACGATTTGAAAGCTCTGCTGATCGCCACGGCTGCTGGCGATCACTTGCGACTTGTCGTTGACGTGACTGGCGTCCCACAAACGGTTGGCCGTCATCGGTGCCGGGCCTTCAGCGGGATCGGCTTGCAGTGGCGCCGGGTTTTCGCCGACGCTGGTTGCCAACTCATGCACCACGCCGTTTTCGACGATCAACACGCGGCCCAGCGGCCACGGCAAACCTGTGTGCAAACCGGGGCCAAAGACCTGCACCGGTTTGCCGAAACGCTCATAAATGCCGCGACCCTGCAGCGGGATTTCATGGATGCCAGTAAGCAACCAACCCACCGCTGCGACCAGCGCCAGCACCGGCAGAAACGCTCGGCGCATGTAACTGAACGCCCAGATCTGACGTAGATCGATGCCAAAACGGTTGTGCAATTCATGCTGCAACGCGAGCAACGGCTGCGGCGGCCAACGCAGCATGTCAGCGACAAAACTGCGCGCCAACAGCGTCGGTTCGACTTGTTCGCGGCGTGGGCTGAAGACCGAGAGTACCGCGCGCAATAGCAGCTCGATCGCGACCAATCCCGGCAAGATGCCGATGAGTACTGCCACGCGAACCGGCCAAACCGTGTTGTCGCCAGCGAACAATAAACACAGCGCGCCGAGCACCAGACTGATGATCGCCACGCGCGTCAGTTGCGCCAGCGCTCCGGCTTCTGGCCATTGCGCTGGATTTTCCTGAACGAGTTGCCGCTCCAGTACCAGCAAGCCGAACGCCAGCAGCAACGCCAACGCCGCACCGACGGAGGCGGACACTCCAACGGTTGCGGCGGGCAACGTCAGGTTCCACACCTGTTCGATGCTCAGCGCCACCAGCAACGCCCAACCGCCCAACCACAGCGTCGCTGCACCGATCTGGCCAAGCACATACAAACCGCGCTGACTGAGGCGATCCAGCAGGCGCTCGTACCAACCTTCTGGCGCAATCGCTTCATCGTCGGCAGTCGGCGTCAGCACAACAGGATTGATCACCCGCGCGCGCCATTGCGTCACCCACCACGCCGATTGCAGCCCGGCGACCAGCACCAGCAACGCCGCGCTCTGATTGACCAGCAGCGGCAGCCACAATGATTGCGGCGCAAACAGTCCGACGAAAAACGCCGACACCCAGCCCGCCCCGGCCAATCCGCCAAGGCCCAACGCCCAACGCCGCAGTCGCCTGCCCTGCATGGTCGCCTGCTGAAAACGCGGCAGTCCGGTCACCTGCGTGCCATCCACCTCCAGATCAACTTGCATATCACCCCAAAATCATTGGCTCGCGGTTTATATCGTTACGATATAACGAAAAGCGTGAAATATTCGTACACAATTACCCGTATTCAAAGACGCCCAACCTGTCGCTTGCCTGAAGCCTTGACCGAAATGTCTGGAAACGCACATATTACGTTCGTAATTTTTATCGACAGCTACTTTTAGCGATCCGCATCCATTCATCAGGAGCAAGCGCATGAGCAACTATGACGTAGTGATTCTGGGCGGCGGCCCCGGTGGTTATAACGCGGCGATCCGCGCCGGCCAGTTGGGCCTCAAAGCTGCTTGCGTCGAAGGTCGGGCGACCCTCGGCGGCACCTGCCTGAATGTTGGTTGCATGCCGTCCAAAGCCCTGCTGCACGCCTCGGAGTTGTACGACGCGGCCATGGGTGCGGAATTCGCCAACCTCGGCATCGAAGTCAAACCGACGCTGAACCTCCGGCAAATGATGAAACAGAAGGACGAAAGCGTGACCGCCCTGACCAAAGGCATCGAGTTTCTCTTTCGCAAGAACAAGGTCGACTGGATCAAGGGCTGGGGCCACATCGACGGGCCGGGCAAGGTTACGGTGACTGACGATCAGGGCAATAAGGTCGAGCTGACTGCCAAGGACATCATCATCGCCACCGGCTCCGAGCCCACTCCCCTGCCCGGTGTCGAGATCGACAACAAACGCATCCTCGATTCAACGGGCGCGTTGTCGCTGAGCGAAGTGCCCAAGCATCTGGTGGTCATCGGTGCCGGCGTGATCGGTCTGGAATTGGGTTCGGTGTGGCGGCGACTCGGCGCGCAGGTGACCGTGGTCGAATACCTCGACCGCATCTGCCCTGGTGTTGATGCCGAAGCTGGCAAAACCCTGCAACGCTCGCTGAGCAAACAGGGCATCGCCTTCAAGTTGAGTTCGAAAGTCACCAGCGCGACGACTTCGGAGAACGGCGTGCAGCTCAGCGTCGAGCCGGCGGCGGGCGGCACGGCGGAACTGCTCGAAGCCGATTACGTGCTGGTGGCGATTGGTCGTCGTCCGTACACCCAAGGCCTGGGCCTGGAAAACGTCGGTCTGAGCACCGACAAGCGCGGCATGCTCGCCAATAAACAGCATCGCACCGAAGCGGCTGGCGTCTGGGTGATCGGCGACGTGACGTCCGGGCCGATGCTCGCGCACAAGGCTGAGGATGAAGCGATGGCCTGCGTCGAGCAGATCCACGGCAAGGCTGGCGAGGTCAATTACGACCTGATCCCCAACGTGATCTACACCAAGCCGGAACTGGCCAGCGTCGGCAAGACTGAAGAGCAGCTCAAGGCTGAGGGTCGCGCCTACAAGGTCGGCAAGTTTCCGTTCACCGCCAACAGCCGGGCGAAGATCAACCATGAGACTGAGGGTTTTGCCAAAGTCCTCGCCGATGAACGCACGGATGAAGTGCTCGGCGTGCATCTTGTGGGGCCGAGCGTGAGTGAGATGATTGGCGAGTTTTGTGTGGCGATGGAATTCAGTGCGTCGGCGGAGGACATTGCGTTGACCTGTCATCCGCACCCGACACGCTCGGAGGCGTTGCGTCAGGCGGCGATGAATGTCGAGGGGATGGCGACGCAGATGTAGAAGATCAAAAGATCGCAGCCTTCGGCAGCTCCTACATGAAATGCGCCCCCTGTAGGAGCTGCCGAAGGCTTCGATCTTTGCTTGTCAGGCCGGCAGATGCCCCAAAGGCAAAGCCCCCGGTGTCTTCACCGTGTGAATCGCGAAGTTGCTGCGGATGTCACTCACCCCCGGCAACTTCAACAGGCAGCCGCTGAGAAAGCGGTCGTACGCGCGCAGATCCGGCACCACCACTTGCAGCAGAAAATCCGATTCACCCGATACCAGAAACGCTGAAATCACCTCCGGCAGCGCCGTCACCGCCGCATAAAACGCCTCGGCCTGTTCGTCGTTGTGGCGTTCGACCTTGACCCCGACAAACACCGTCAGCCCGAGCCCGACTTCATCGCGATCAAGATTGGCCTGATAGCCGCGAATCACCCCCGCCTCTTCCAGCATGCGCACCCGGCGCAAACACGGTGAAGCCGACAAGCCAATTTCATCCGCCAGCTCGACGTTGCTCAGGCGCCCGTCCCG
Source organism: Pseudomonas sp. PS01303 (assembly GCF_029959385.1). Classification (NCBI taxonomy): domain Bacteria; kingdom Pseudomonadati; phylum Pseudomonadota; class Gammaproteobacteria; order Pseudomonadales; family Pseudomonadaceae; genus Pseudomonas; species Pseudomonas sp. PS01303. The sequence continues at coordinate 159,366 of NZ_JASCPK010000001.1, read as the reverse complement.
TTGCAGGGCGGCGAGGATTTTGCGGTCGAAGGCATCCAGTTTCATGTTTGGCAGATCCCGATAGTTATCGCGCATAAAGCTAGCAGGTTATGCCAATTGCACAAGCTTTTGAAGCCGACTACGCAAGCACCTGCCCCGCCCTTCAGCCCTAGACTGGCGCTACCGAATCGACAACGAAAGGACTGAACCGTGGCGAGTCTCTGGCTGTTTTTTTTGGCATTGGCGGTGGTTTTTCTGCTGCCCGGCCCAGACATGATCCTGCTCCTGCAAACTGGCGCGCGTCAGGGTCGCGGTGCAGCATTGGCCACGGCGATAGGTCTGGCGATTGCCCGAGGTTGTCATGTGGCATTGGCGGCGTTGGGGCTGGCGGCGCTATTCAAAGCAGCGCCGTGGACGTTCGAAGTGGTGCGGCTGGCGGGGGCGGCGTATCTGCTGTGGATCGGCATTCAATGCCTGCGCAGCACACTGCTGCCGAACCTGACGACAGGTGAAACTGCCGATAGCCACGGCCAATGGCGCGAAGCGATCCGGCGCGGTTTGCTGACCAACCTGCTCAACCCCAAAGCCCTGTTGTTCTGCTCGGTGCTGTTGCCGCAGTTCATCGTCGCCGACGGCGCGCCGGTGCTGAGCCAGTTCGCCCTGCTCGGTGCGCTGCTGGTCGGCGTCGGTCTGCTGTTCGACAGCGCCTATGCGCTGACCGGCGCCGCGCTGGGCCGTTGGCTGCAACACAGTCCAACGGCGCAACGCGTGCAGCAATGGTTGTTCGGCAGCCTGTTGATCGGCTTCGCCGTGCGCCTGACCTTCGTCCAGCAGGCTTAGCCTTTGCGGGCCTTGCGCTGACGACGGCTGATCAACAGCAACGCGGCGGCCGTGACCAAGACAATCGCGCCAACCTGCACCGGCCACTTGTACGGTCGCAGCGTCGTGCGTACGGAGTCCGTGACCTGGGTGACGTAACGCTTGTCGGCGTTTTCAAAATCCGGGTACGGGCATTGATTGCCGAAATCCACCGCCCACAACACGTACGGGCCTTCTTTGATGTATCGCTGATACAGCGCGCTCTGCTCTTCGAGGCTGCTGTTCCATCCGGCCGCGTTGCACAACACGGCAGCAAACGCCTGGCTGGTGTGCGGCAGGTTGTCGGCGGCGCGGCTGGCCAATTCGGTGGCGACGAAACGGTAGTGATAGCGCTGATCCGGTTTCGCTTCGCTGGCCTTCTGGCGCTGCACTTCGGCTTCGCTGACCAGCGGGCCGACTTTCAGCTCGGTGGATTCCAGGCTGTAGTTGCCGCCGAACGTGGCGTAATCCGGAGCCATCTCGTAACCGAGGATGTCCATGCCCCACTCGCGCGCCGTCCACGCGGCGTTGTACAGCGCACTCGCGCGTTTAGTCGGCCACCATGCGGAATCGGCTTTCAAGCGTTGCTCACCGTAGAGCCGCGCCTTGTTTTGCAGGTCGGGATTGTCGAAATACGCGACCGCTTCGGCGTAATGCCCTTCGCGCAGCAAGCGCCGACCGAGCAGATTGCGCAGGCTGGCGGCGACCGGCAGCGGCACGTAGTTATCGCGCTCCTGCTGGGTCAATGCGGGCGGTGCCGGGACGTTATCGTCGACGTATTTTTTCAGTTCTTCGACCGTCAGCACGCGTTCGGCCACGGTCGCCGCATCGAACCAATAGGCGCTGTTGCTGCGATACAACTGCACGAACGCTTGCAGGTATTCGCCGCGCTGCAAGGCGAGGATCGCGCTTTCGCCTTCGACCCGGCATTTCGGCTGCAGGCTTTCGTACGCCCAGTCCGGGGTACGGCGATAACCCCAATCTTCTTTCTGCGGGAAGGCCTGCGCGGCTTTCGAATAGGCTGCGGCGGCGGCATTTTTGTCGCCGTCACGTACCGCCAGTTTCGCGCGCAGCCACCACGCGAGTCCGCCGTCGCCGGCATTTTCCAAGAAAGCCTTGGCGCCCGCGTAATCGCCCTGTTGATAACTCATCGCTGCCAGACGATCAGCATTTTCGAGACTGCCACGGGTGCTGTTTTGCAGCAGCTTCACCAGTTTCTTTTCGTTCGGCGGTTCGTCGCCAAACGACCAGCCCTGACGGCTGACCAACGAAGCCGTGACCAGTTGCTGCACCGATGTGTGCTGAAGCAATTCGGCCAGTTCGGCCTCGGGCAATTCCGCCAACTCATTCATCAATTGCTTGAGCGAGGTGTAACCCACGGCGGAACCGTGCAGGTTCTGCGCTTCATACAATTCGATGGCGGCGTTCCAGTCGCCCGCCGCGCGCACCACCCGCGCCTCTTCGCCGAGGCTGGCGACACCCAGCTCCAACGGATCGCTGAAACCGTCGATGCTCAGTTGCCGAGCCTGACGGAACGCATCACGCGATCGCTCCAGCGCGACAACCTTATCCCCGGCTTCGCTGCTCATGGCGAACAACGTGCGCCCGAGAGAATACGCAGCCCAAGTGCTGCGCAACGGACGCTGATCCGCCGGCAGCGCCAGCAGCTTGTTGAAATATTCGACGGCGAGTTGATGATCGCCCGTGGCAAACGCCACTGCGCCAGCCACGTACAAGCGGATTTCCGCCGGCAGGCTGGCGCCCTGCACCTCGACCTGATGCGCATCGGTCAGGCCGCGCAGTTGCTTGACCAGCGTTTGCTGATCGACGCTCAAACCCAGCTGTTCAGCCTTATCGCGGGCGTCGGCGGCTGCGTTTTCTTCGCCGTACAGGTCGTTGGGATTGTGCGTCGCCGCCGTGACATTCTTCAGCCCGGCAATGGCTTTGCCGAGGCGGCTGAGTTCGAAGTTGAAGTTGCCCTCCGGCAGATCCGCCAGGGTTTGCCCGCGATTGTCGAGCAGGCGCATCGGGAAGTCCGGGCCGCAGGCCAGCGCCGAGCCCAATGGCAAGCAGAGGCTCAGGCAGAGCAGATGGCGGGGCCAGTTACGGGTCAACATGCGAACCTCCTTGATCAATATGTGCGCAACGCGCCCAACCGATGGCGCGTTGTCCGCCCGCCGGCAATCGGCCGTCGTGCAGGCGGGTGAAGGTAAGCAGATCCGGGCCTTGTTGCAATGCATAACCGGCGAGCGCATCGGCACCTTCACAGCTTTGCGCCTTCAAGGTGATTTGCGCGGGCCAGGCACTGTCGAGGTTGCCGGGGTTGTCGAGTTTGATGTCGTAGAGACCATCGTTTTCGCTGAACGTCACGCCGAGCTGGCTGACGAGTTGATCGCCACGGGCCACCGCGCGCAACGTGGTCAGGCTCCAGGCGCGGCGATCGTTGGCCAGCGGCAAGCGAAACCAGATCAACCCGGCCAGATGCGCCGGCGGGTCTTCGCGCAGGGTCTTGCCGAGTTGGCTCAATTGCAGCGGATCGGCGAGCAGTTCCTGACGCTCGCCACCGCGCTCGAGTTGCACTTCGCTTTCCACCACCGGCGCCCCACCGTCGTCCGGCAACAGCGCGACTCCGTAGGCCGGCAGCGCGAGATAAAACGGTTTATCGGTGATTCGCGACCAGGCCTTGGCCCACTTCAACGCCTGAGCAGAATCGAACAATCCCCGACGCGGGTCACTGACGGCGTGGACTTGCAGCACGCTGCTGTCGACGGTTTGCAGAAGTGTCGGCAATTGCGCGCTGTCGAGCCAGGCTGGCAGTGCGGTGATGCTCAGCGGGATGTTCGTCGGCAGTGCCGAGCGCAGGTGTTTAAGGAATTCTGCGTAGGCTGGCAAGCGTGCGTTACCGGCGTCGTGATCGATCTCGACGCCGCTCAGCGTCAAGCCTTGCGCCTGCCAATCGGCGAGCACTTGGAGAATCTGTGCAGTGACCTGATCCTGATCCAGCGACTTGAGTTGGCCGTCGAGACGAATCACCGCGATCAACGCACGGCCATCGGCTTTCAACAACGGCGCATCGATTCGCGCGCGGCTCCACCCGGCGTTGGGGAAGGCTTGCAGGGCTAACACGCGCAGCGTCGAGAATTCATTGTGGCTGTCGCGCAACGCCGACTCATGGGCCGGCGTCCATTGGCGTTGCCAGATGTAGAGTTGTTGGTCGAGGGGCGGCGCGGCGTGTTGCTCGCAACCCGACAGCACGATGCCCAAAAGCAGCCCCACAATAAACCGCATACCTTCCAACCCCCGAACACCACAAGGCTGCAAGGTTACACAAAAACCCTGTAGGAGCTGTCGAGTGAAACGAGGCTGCGATCTTTTGATCCTGTTTTTTAAAATCAAGATCAAAAGATCGCAGCGTGCCGCAGCTCCTACAGAGGTACTCCGGGTTTACGGGCGATGATGATCTGGCTTTTGGCAATCACCGAGTCCAGCGCCTGTTTGATCTGCGCGCCACGTGGCGAGCTGAGCAACGCTTGCCAGGTATCCGCCCAGTGATTGAGCAACGGATGATCCGGGTTGTTCAAATCAACCCTGGCTTCCCAGAACAACAGCATCCACACCGACCAGTAAAACCCGTGCTGGCTGTGGCTGATGATCTCCAGCCCGGCATCGCTGACCATCGTCTTGAACTGCTCTTCGCTGATGATCCGAATGTGGTTGGGCTTCTGGAAATACTCATCGGCGGCGATGCCTATTTGCAGGTTTTCGGAACTTGAATGCGGCACGCTCAGCAAGTACATGGCACCCGGCTTGCCGACCCGTACCAGTTCAGAAAGAAATTGCGCCGGATCGTCGACGTGTTCGATGACTTCGGTGGAAACCACCCGCGTTGCCGTGGCGTCGGCAATCGGTAACGGATTGCAGTCCGTGACATGGCATTCGATATCGCGCGCCGGCGTGTCGCTCAGGCGCTGGCGGGTCGCTTCGACCTTGGCCGCGTCGATGTCGGCGATGATGATTTTCGCCCCGCGCATGCCGCAGAAATGCACATTGCCGCCATCGCCGCAGCCGACGTCGAGCAATACGTCGTCAGGGCTCACCACAAAACCTTTGAACAGCTCGCCGGTCGCCTCTGTGTACCAGCCGCTGAGCACCGCATCGTGCAGGCCGACCATGTAAGAATCTTTTTTCTCGGGGATCACAGCGGCAGGCGGCTCGGCAACTGGAGCCGGTGCTGTCGGCAATAATTTTTTCAAAAGTTGCAGCATGAAAACGCTCCAGAGGATCGGCTGGCATCGGCGAACCGGTTGCCTGGCAAGTGATGGAACAAAACGCCCGGCACAGCGATGGCGCGCAATTTTTCGATGGCCATGATCCGTTTGCCGGTCATGACGTACGCCCTGCGTCCAGAGGTTTGCGGGCGATGATGACCTGACTTTTCGGCATCAATTGATCGAGGGTCTGTTTGATCGCATGGCCATCGGGCTGGGCCAGCAGGTCTTGCCAGGTGCGGGCCCAGCTTTCCATCAACGGTGGATACGGCGCCTGAATACGATCACGCACCGCGCCGCCGGGATCTCTGCCGGCCGCGCGCTCGCTCGCCCAGAAAAAAATCATCCCCATCACCCAGAAAAATCCATTGGCTTGGCGATGCTCGATTACCAGACCCGCGTCCTCTACCAATGCGGCGAAACGCTCCGGGGTAAAAATCTGCACATGATTGGGCGATTGGTAATAGCTGGCCGGTGCGATGCCCTTCTGCAAATGCTCACCCACCGGTGCCGGTACGCTAAGCAGGTATTGCGCACCGGGGCGCCCCATGCGCACCAATTCGGCCATGAACGGTTCCGGATGGTCGATGTGCTCCAGCACTTCCATGCACACCACTTTGCTGGCGCAGCCATCGGCCAATGGCAGCGGCAGGCTGTTGCTGACCAGGCCCAGGTTCAGTTGATGGCTTTGCGCGTCGACCTGCCGGGCAAGATCGCGCACCTTGTGGTGTTCACTGTCAGTGAAAATCACCGAGGCGCCCTGACGGACAGCGAACAATGTTGCCACGCCTTCGCCGCAACCAACGTCGAGCAGCGTGTCATCCGCCGTGATTGCAAAACCTTTGAGCAATTCGCCCGAGGCGCCTAAAAACCAGCCGTCGAGCACGGCGTCATGCAAACCGACATCAGCAGGCGAAACGCTGGGGAGCGGCGCAGGCTCGGGCATCGGTGGGGGCGCGGGTAACCATCGTGCGAGCAGTCGCCGAATCATGCGCGCGAGACTTGTGCAGGAGGCGTCTGAGCCGATTGCAGACGTTGTTCAAAAAATGCCCGCAAACGCTGTTCGGTGTTGGCCTGACTGCAAAAACGCTGCAGATTGCTGACGGCGTGGGCCGACATTCTGGCGTAGCGCTGACCATCGGTTTTCGCCACGTCATAGCTGGCGCGATAGGCCGTACACAGCGAATCCCAGTCGGTCATGTAGCGCATCGTCCGATACGCCGCGCGGGGATCGTGCGGCCAGGCCGTGAGCTCTTCAGTGAAATCGACGATGAACGCACAATCGCTGTCGATGTAATCGGCCATTGCCGTGTTCAGCGGTGCAATCGCCGGTTTGCCGCACGACATGAATTCCATCAACGGCAGGCACTGCCCTTCGCCGTAGGAGCTGTTGACCACGTAACTGGTGGCCTGCACCAGCGCTTCATAATCAACATCAGCCAGATAGCCGTGGATCAACACGATCCGGCATTGGTACGTCTGATTCTTGTAGAGATGATGCACCATGTCGTACAGCGCATTGGCGATGTCATGGTGGGTGAGTTTCAGCACCAGCGTTGCATCGGGCACGTCACGAAAAGTGCTGCAGAACGCACTGATCATGTCATGCCAATTCTTGCGCCCGTCATAGGGATTGAACACCGAGGTGTAGACCACGCCCTCAAGTTGCACCGTGCAATCCTGCGGTGGACCGCTGAACGACATCGGCGTCCCCTCTTGCAGCTCGCTTGGGCCATACGGCCGCAAGTCGACGGTGCGGCTGTCGATCAACAGACCTCGCAAATTCAACTGCACGTTGTCCACCACTGAGCTTTTGCTCAATGACTGACCACGCGCAGCGAAGCGATCCCACACCGGCGCCGGGATTGCACACACCGGATAATCGGCCCCCATCACATCGCGCACGGTATTGACCGTGAACGTCGAATGGGTGATCGCCCTGCCGCAGGCCTCCAGCACCACACGCCAGTCATGGCGCGGTTCACCCTGCCAGCTCTCGGTCGGAATGGTGCTGAATTCCCAGGCAAATACCGGAATGGTCGGGCACGCATAATGAATCGGCGTGCGATGCGGCGGCGAGAACGACAGGTAGACACATGCTTCGCCACGGCTCAGGCAATCGAAATACAGGCGATCGACCAATTCGTCGGGATTACTCACCTCGATGACCTGACCGATGCGTTCCAGCACCGGGCGGAATTCCTTGAGCACGAAGTAATAGCTGTACTCGGGCCGGCCGAGGTTTTGCTGGATATTGCTCTTGTTGGTTTCCGAATGAATGATGATCAGCATGAGGCAGCCCCCGCTTCGATTGGCTGCGAAGCGACGTCACGGACAGGTGTCAGCCCGAGAAACGCTGCCAGGCGCTGCTGCACAGGCGCGAATCCGCAGTAATCGTGCATACGCTGATCAGCGGCGGCGGCCATGGTCTGGTAAGCCTGCGGATGATTTTTAGCCATCGCGTAGCTGTCCTCGTAAGCGGTTTTCAACGAGCCCCAGTCCGGGCGATGGCGCAGCGTGCGATACAGAATCCGCACGTCCTCCGGCCAGATGGTCGGCTCGCGGCTGGACTTGACAATGAACCCGACTTTCTCGTCGATGTAATCGCGCATGGCCGTGTGGTTTGGCGCGATCACCGGACGGGCGCACGACATGAATTCCATCAACGGCAGGCACAACCCTTCGCAGCGTGACGCGTTGACATAGAAACTCGCCGCGCCATACAACTGGGCGAATTCCTCGTCTTCCAGATAGCCATGCATGACCACCACGCGGCAGGCAAAGGGCGAGAGTTGCGACAGCAACGTGATCAGATGAACGTAGTAACTCGACAGGTCGTTCTGGGTGATTTTCAGCACCAGCGTCGCGTCTTCGACATCGCGCATGGCCCAGCAGAATGCCGTGATCAAGTGATGCCAGTTCTTGCGCCCGTCATCAGGGTTGAACACGCTCACGTAGACCACGCCACTGACGTCGATCTGTGCGTACTCGCTGGTATCGGGCAACACCGCTTGAGGATGTTCGACTTGCTCCATGGCTTGCGCGACCGTCGTCGCCAGAGGCAAGGGCTCGGGGGCCGGCGTACGCAGACCGGAAAGCTTTTGGCGCAGCGCATCGGGCAATAAATCGCTGACGGCTTCGCGATACCACATCAGCAGGTTGTGCTTGAGCAGAAACAGCGGCCGATGCTCGGAAGGACGGGTGAAGGCTCGAACGCCTTCACGCAGATAATGCCTGGTGATGAATGCCCGACGGCGCGGGGTCAGCTCGGGAGGTGGCAGAGGTTCTGCCGGCGTCTCCTCGACCGGCTCGGCCAGGCCACGGGTTTCCAGTTCCTGCTCGTTGTGAATGGGCGCGATCAGACCGTCGGCAGACAACCCCAGAGCGCGGCTGTCGATGATGCAACCCTTGATCTGCAACGTCGCTCCGGCGTTCACCGCTGCGGGCGGAAATTGCTGACGCACAGCGGCAAAACCTTCCCACAATGGCGTGGGCAGAACCAGTACAGGAAAGTCTTCACCCAAGGTGCGGCGGATCGCTTCGGCCGTGTGGCTGGACAGCGTGATCACCCGGCCATGCCGCGCCAGCGTCTGGCTCCAGTCCTGGCGGGGATCATCGGGGTGGCACTCGGAAGGGATCGAGTCATACTCCCACGCGATCACGCACACCGTCGGGCATTGCAGGTCAGTCGGGGTTTTATGCGGTGGCGAGAACGAAAGAAACAGACACTCTTCACCGGCCTCTTGCAGGTGTCGATACAGCGGATCGACTTCAGCCGCCGATGCCACGACATGCACCCGCCCAAGGCTTTCCAGCACAGGGCGATAGGCCTTGAGCACGAAGTAATAGCTGTATTCGGGACGCCCAAGACTCTGGCTGATGGAGCGGTCGTTGACGTCCGAGTAAAGAATGAAATTCATGGCATTCCACGATGAAACCACCATCCCGGCAGTCTCATGCTATGACGGCCAAGCGTCGGATCGAATCGGCTTTACCGGCTTTCGTCCTTCGTCATGGGAGACGTCTTCGTTCTTGTTTTAGTGGTTGGTTTCACTCTGGCTCGCGACCCTTGCGACAAACTTTGAAGAATGGCGGCGAGGGGCATTCTAAACACATCCATCAAGGATTCGTGAACCGCCCGGCGAGAATAAATTTGGCTACGCTGACGAGAACTGACCGGTCACGGTTTGGCCGGTTGAAATTGCTCGGCAATTGGCACAGATTGACAGCAAATAACTACAACAACGTTTTCGCCTGTCGTCTTAGCGGATTTTCCAACCGATCTGACAGACCCTTCTCTAAAGCCTGTAGGAAGTGCTGCGAAAACCAAGACCAAGGGGTCGCTGTTTGAAAAAGCGTCTGTTCGTCACGGGTCTCAGTGGATTCGTTGGACAACATATTCAGTCACGTCTGGCCTCGCCCGACGCTGCGTGGGAACTGCTGCCTGCGGCTTCACGTTTCGACCTGACGGATCCGCACAGCCTCATCGACCTGTGGCCGCACATGCCTGACGCGGTCATTCATCTGGCTGGCCAGACATTCGTCCCTGAAGCCTTCCGCGACCCGGCCCGCACCATCGACATCAATCTGCTCGGCACCCTCAACCTGTTACAGGCCCTCAAGGCCCGTGGTTTTCAGGGCACCTTTCTGTATGTCAGCTCTGGCGACGTTTACGGTCAGGTCAGCGAGAACGATCTGCCAATCACCGAACAACAAGCGCCCTGCCCGCGCAACCCGTACGCGGTGAGCAAAATCTCGGCCGAGTTTCTCAGCCTGCAATGGGGTTTGAGTGAGGGCTGGCCGGTACTGGTCGCGCGGCCGTTCAACCACATCGGCAGCGGGCAGAAAGACAGTTTTGTCATCGCCAGCGCGGCGCGACAGATCATTCGCATCAAGCAAGGTCTGCAAGCACCACAACTGGAAGTCGGCGATATTGACGTCAGCCGCGATTTTCTCGATGTTGGCGACGTGGTCTCGGCGTATTTCGCGTTGCTGGAAAAGGGCCAGGCAGGACAGGTTTACAACATCTGCTCGGGGCGGGAGCAGAGCATCCGCAGTCTGATTGAACAACTGGCCGATCTGGCCGAAGTAACCATGCAACTGGTTCAGGATCCGGCACGTATGCGACGCGCCGATCAGCGTCGCGTTTGCGGCAGCCATGAACGGCTGACCAAAACCACAGGATGGACGCCTGACATCACCACACAACAATCCCTGCGGGCGATCCTGTCCGACTGGGAGAAGCGAGTAAAACAAGAATGACTAAAAGTGCACTGATCACAGGGATCACCGGCCAGGACGGCGCTTATCTGGCGAAACTGTTGCTCGACAAGGGCTACAAGGTTCATGGCCTGGTCGCACGACGCAGCAGCGATTCGCGCTGGCGCCTGCGCGAGATGGGTGTCGAAGCCGACATCGTTTATCTCGACGGCGACATGGCCGATGCCTGCTCGGTACAGCGCGCGGTCATCAAATCGGCGCCGGACGAAGTCTATAACCTCGCCGCGCAAAGTTTTGTCGCCGCCTCCTGGGATCAACCGGTGACCACCGGCATTGTCGATGGTCTGGGTGTCACGCACTTGCTTGAAGCGATTCGTCAGTTCAGCCCGCACACGCGCTTCTATCAGGCTTCGACCAGCGAAATGTTCGGCCTGATTCAAGCCGAGCAGCAGGACGAGAACACCCCGTTCTACCCGCGCAGCCCGTACGGCGTGGCCAAGTTGTACGGTCACTGGATCACCGTCAACTACCGCGAAAGCTTCAACCTGCACGCCAGCAGCGGCATCCTCTTCAACCATGAATCGCCACTGCGCGGCATCGAGTTCGTCACCCGCAAGGTCACCGACGCCGCTGCTCGCATCAAGCAAGGCAAACAGCAGGAGCTGGCGCTGGGCAACATCGATGCGAAACGCGACTGGGGTTTTGCCGGCGATTACGTCGAAGCCATGTGGCTGATGCTGCAACAGGACAAGCCTGACGATTTCGTGGTTGCCACTGGCGTCACCACCACGGTGCGCGAGATGTGCCGCATCGCCTTCGATCACGTCGGCCTCAACTACCGCGATTACGTGAAAATCGACCCGGCGTTTTTCCGCCCGGCCGAAGTTGAAGTGCTGCTCGGCAATCCGGCCAAGGCTCAGCGTGTGCTGGGCTGGAAGCCGAAAACCGACCTGGATACCTTGATCCGCATGATGATGGATGCGGACATGAAACGCGTCGCCAAGGAGTAGGCCATGCTGATCCCCGTGATTTTGTCCGGCGGTGCCGGCACTCGTTTGTGGCCGGTGTCCCGCGAGGGCCATCCGAAACCGTTCATGAATTTGCCCGACGGCCAGTCGCTGCTCGGCAAGACATACCAGCGCGCGGCAGCTTTGCTCGACGGCTGGGGCGACATCGTCACGGTGACCAATCGCGAGTACTACTTCCAGAGCAAGGATCACTATTGCGCCGCCCACGTCTCGCGCCATCGCGGGCACTTCCTGCTGGAGCCAACCGGGCGCAACACCGCGCCGGCGATTGCTGCCGCAGCGTTGTCGCTGCAAGCGCTGCACGGTGATGACGCGATCATGGTGGTGATGCCGGCCGACCATTTGATCGTCAATCAGGACGCGCTGAAGACCGCCGTCGAGCACGCAGTGAATCTGGCCAAGGACGGTTATCTAGTGACCTTCGGCGTGATCCCGACCGCAGCGGAAACCGGCTTCGGCTACATCGAAACCGGCGCGCCGCTGGACGCCAAAGGCGCGGCGAAAGTGCAGCGTTTCGTCGAGAAACCCGATCTGCAAACCGCCACGCATTACCTGGAAAGCGGCAACTTCCTGTGGAACTCGGGGATGTTCTGCTTCACCACGGCGGCGGTGATTGCCGAACTGCAATTGCACGCGCCTGAACTGCTGGAACAGACCCGCGCCTGCATGGCCGCCAGCGCACCGATCGAAACCGTCGGTTGCCTGCAACAAGAGCTGTCGCCGGCGCTGTTCGCGGAAATCACCGACATCTCCATCGACTACGCGCTGATGGAACGCTCGGAAAAAGTCGTGGTGGTGCCGGCCGGTTTTGACTGGAGCGACATCGGTTCGTGGGGCGCCGTCGCGGCTCTGGTGCCCGCCGATGCCGACAACAACCGCGCCAGCGGCGACGCGATCTTCATTGATAGCCACAATAACTTCGTGCAGAGCGAAGACCGGCTGGTGGCAACGGTGGGTGTGGATAACCTGATCATCGTCGACACCGCCGACGCGGTGCTGGTGGCCCACGCCGACCGGGCGCAGGACGTGCGTCGGGTGGCCAAGCAACTCAAGGACAAATCCCACGAAGCCTATCGGTTGCACCGTACCGTCAGCCGCCCGTGGGGGACTTACACGGTTCTCGAAGAAGGCCCACGCTTCAAGATCAAGCGCATCGTGGTCAAACCCGGTGGCAAGCTGTCCCTGCAAATGCACCATCACCGCAACGAACACTGGGTGGTCGTCGAAGGCATGGCCAAGGTCACCAACAACGGCACCGGCACCACGCTGGTGGCGAAAAATGAATCGACCTTTATTGCCGCCGGCCACAAGCATCGCCTGGAAAACCCCGGGGTGATCGATCTGGTGATCATCGAAGTGCAAAGCGGCGAATACCTGGGAGAGGACGACATCGTCCGCTTCGAAGACCAATACGGCAGGACGGTTTAAATGCTGCTTTCCCTGTACCGCTCGTTGTACAGCTATCGGGGATTCATCCTCGGTAGCGTCAAGCGGGAGTTTCAATCGCGGTATCGCAACTCGCTGTTCGGTGCGCTGTGGACTGTGCTCAACCCGCTGTCGATGATCGTGGTCTACACAGTGATTTTTTCCCAGATCATGCGCGCGCGCCTGCCGGGTGTTGATGACGGCCTGGCTTACAGCGTCTACCTGTGTGCAGGCCTGCTGACCTGGGGACTGTTCGCCGAAATCACCTCGCGCAGCCAGGGCATGTTCCTCGAAAACGCGAACCTGCTGAAAAAAATCAGCTTCCCGCGTATCTGCCTGCCGGTGATTGCGCTCCTCAATGCCGGCATCAACTTCGCGATCATTCTGGGATTGTTTTTCGGCTTCCTGCTGATCAGCGGACGCCTGCCCGGCATGGCTCTGCTGGCGTTGATCCCGCTGCTGATCCTGCAAGTGATCTTCGCCGCCGGGCTCGGGATGTTGCTTGGCATTCTCAACGTGTTCTTTCGCGACGTCGGTCAGATGTTCGGAATTTGCCTGCAATTCTGGTTCTGGCTGACACCGATCGTTTACCCACTGTCGATTCTGCCGCCGGGCATTCAACACGTTATCGGACTGAACCCGATGACCCCCCTGATGACCAGTTACCAGAATGTGTTTCTCTATAACCAATGGCCGGACTGGTCCTCGCTGATTCCGTTGTTAATCATCGGTCTGTTGCTCTGCGCCATGGCGTTGCGGCTGTTTCGTCATCGCGTCGGTGAAATGGTGGACGAGCTCTGATGGGACATATACGCGTTACCGGCCTGGGCAAGGCCTACAAACAGTATCCGAACCGCTGGAGCCGCCTGTTTGAATGGCTGGTGCCGTTTTCCGGAACCCGCCACCACCAGCACTGGATCCTGCAAGACGTCGACTTCGAGATCAAACCCGGGGAGGCCGTCGGCATCGTCGGCGTCAACGGCGCCGGTAAAAGCACCCTGCTGAAAATGATCACCGGCACCACCCAGCCGACCTGTGGCCACATTCAACTGGAAGGCCGGGTTGCCGCGCTGCTGGAACTGGGCATGGGTTTTCACCCGGACTTCACCGGCCGACAGAACGCCTTCATGTCGGGTCAGTTATTGGGCATGCAAGTCGAAGAGATTGAACAACTGATGCCGCAAATCGAAAGCTTTGCCGAAATCGGCGAAGCCATCGATCAACCCGTGCGCACCTATTCCAGCGGGATGCAGATGCGTCTGGCGTTCAGTGTCGCCACCGCGCGACGCCCGGACATTCTGATCGTCGACGAAGCCTTGTCGGTCGGTGATGCCTACTTCCAGCACAAAAGCTTCGAACGCATACGCAGCTTCCGCGCGGCCGGTACCACTCTGCTGATCGTCTCCCATGACCGCTCGGCCATTCAGTCGATCTGCGACAGCGCCATTCTTCTCGAAAACGGGCGTCTGGCCATGCGCGGTAAACCCGAAGAAGTCATGGACTATTACAACGCCATGCTCGCTCAGCGCGAGGGGCAGACGGTACGCCAGGAAATGCTTGCCAACGGTCAGGTGCAAACCATTTCCGGCACCGGCGAAGCGGGGATTATCAGCGTGCGCCTGCTCGATGCACGCGGGCGCAGCCTCGAAGTCGCAGAAGTCGGTCAGCCTGTGGTGCTGGAGGTGCAGACCGAAGTTCGTAAAGACATCGAACGGCTGATTCTCGGTTTCATGATCAAGGATCGGCTGGGTCAGGCCATCTACGGGATCAACACCCATCGCCTCGACAAAGCCGTCACCGACCTGAGCGCCGGCGAGCGCGTGACCTTCCGCTTCGCCTTCGACATGCGTCTGGGCAAGGGCAGTTATTCGGTCGCGTTGAGCCTGTCACGTCTGGACTCGCACCTGGATCGCAACTTCGAATGGCGCGATTACGGCCTGGTCTTCCACGTCATCAACAATCGCCAGGAAGACTTCGTCGGCTGCTCGTGGCTGCAAGCGCAAACCGACATCACCCGCTCCAGTGAACCCCTTGTACAAACGCCTGATATGGAGATCTTGCGATGACGCGACTGTTGGTGGAGTGCACTTACGTTTTCGAACACCCGACCGCCAACTCCGGCATTCAACGCGTGGTGCGCAACGTCATCCAGCAACTGCCGGCGGCCGATGAAACTGTCGAGTGCATCCCGGTGGTGATGATTGATGGCGGTCTCTATGAAGTGAAAAGTCTGGCCCCGCTGAAATCACCCAAGCTCGACCTGGTGAGCCTGCGCGTGAAGCTGGAGCAATGGGCCAACGCCTTCTGGCTGCGCCACCGTGCACTGGAGCGCCGCCGTCCGTTCAGCCAGTCGCATTTCGCCCGCCGAGTGCTCTACGTCGGCTGCCGGCTCAGCGCATTTGCCTGTTTCAGTTTGCCTATGCGCGTGCTCGAACGAGTCCTGAAAGGCAAAACCATTCCCGAACGTTGCGTCCCGTTAGCCCACCGGGCGGGCGATCAATTGGTGTTGCTCGACTCTTCATGGCACGCCAATTTTTTCCCCTTGGCCGAGCAACTCAAGCGCGACGGCGTCGGTATCATCTCGGTGATTTACGACCTGATCCCCCTGACCCATCCGCAGTTTTGCGATGCCGGCCTGGTCAAGGTTTTCAACGACTGGTTCGACTGGATCGCCCGCACGGCCGATGGCTACGTGGCGATTTCGACCACCATCCGTGATCAGGTTCGCGAGGAGATGCTGCGCCGGATTGGCGCGCAACAAGTCGAACTACGCTGGTTTGATTACTTCCACCTGGGCTCGGAACTGGATCTGAGCGATGCCGGTGCCGAGGTGGATCGAGCCTTGCTGCAGATGTTCAAAACGGCAGAGCCGGTGTTCCTCATGGTCAGCACCATCGAGCCGCGCAAAAATCACGCTTATCTGCTGGATGCCTTCGAACGCGCCTGGGCCACGGGATCCACGGCGCGCTTGTGCATTGTCGGGAAAATTGGCTGGAAGTGTGATGCCTTGGTCGAGCGCATTCGCAAGCACCCTGAACTGAACCGCCGCTTGTTCATGTACAACTCACTGTCCGACAGAAGTCTGGAACATGCCTACTCCCACGCCACCGCGCTGGTGTTCCCGTCTTACGTCGAAGGTTTCGGCTTGCCACTGGTGGAAGCCATGCAACGTGGATTACCGGCAATGGCCAGCGATATTCCGGTGTTCCGCGAAATCGGCGGCGATTACATGGCCTATTTCGATCTGGCAGACCCGCAAAGCCTGACCGATCTGGTGACCGGTATGGAGCACTCCGGCAAGTTTCCGGCCGCCCTGAGCCTTGAACAATGGCGTTGGCTCAGTTGGCGCGAAGCGAGCGCGCAATTGGTTCAGCGGATCGAGCGCAACCTGAACACATCGCTGCCTACCGAAGAGAAGCAGCATGCGCATAGCGCTTAACGCCAGAATTCTGCAGGCGCCGCGCACCGGCATCGGCCACTACGTCGCCGAACTGGTCAACGCCTTGCGCAATGAACCCGACGTCGAAGTCACGCTGTTCCACGGCTGGGGCTGGAGTTCGGCGTTGCCGGAAGCGGCCATGCCCGGTTACTCGCGTTTGACGCCACTGCTGCGGCAAATCCCCGGGGCCTATCAGGCGCGGCGCTGGCTGGAGCAGAAGCGTTTCGATCAAGGTCGCGCGCAAGGCATCGATCTGTACCACGAGCCGAGCCTGTGGCCGCTGGCCTTCGACGGCCCGACCGTGATCACGTTGCACGACCTCACGCACCTGCACTTCCCCGACACGCAGCCCGCCGCGCGGCTCAAGGAAATCGAGCGGCGACTGGCGATCGGCGTTGCGCAGGCGCAGCTGATTCTCACCGACTCGCAAGCCATCGCCGATGAAGCTCAGGATTATTTCGGCTTGCCGGCCGAGCGCTTTGTGGTCGCCCCGTTGGGCGTCGCGGCACGCTTTCATCCGCGTGAGCCATTGGCGATCGACGCGGTGCTCAAAACGCACGCGGTAACGGCGCGTGAGTATTTCCTCTGTGTCGGCACGTTGGAGCCGCGCAAAAACCTGACGCTGGCCCTGCGCGCCCACGCCTTGTTGCCAGAAGCCGTGCGCGAGCGCTTTCCGCTGCTGATCGTCGGCATGGCCGGTTGGCAGCGCGATCAATTCAGTGACGAGTTGCGTCAGGCCCTGGCCAGCGGTCATGTGTGCCTGCTCGGTTACTTGCCCGATGAACACGTGGCGCAATTGCTCGCCGGTGCACGGGCACTGATTTTTCCTTCGCTGTACGAAGGTTTCGGCCTGCCAGTGCTGGAGGCGATGGCCAGCGGCACGCCGGTGGTGGTCACCGGTTCTTCGGCGATGCCGGAAGTGGCAGGCCCGGCCGGCAACTATATTCAAGCTGACGATGCACTAGGCTTGCGCGATGCAATGAGCCTTCTGATCGACGATCAAGCGCATTGGCAGGCATGCCGAGAAGCCGGATTGCAGCAGGCACGGCTTTTTTCCTGGGAGCGTTGTGCACAGGCCACGGCCGGTGCCTACCGCCAGGCCATGGGAGGTTGATATGCGCGTACTTCACTTTTTCAAAACGTACCTGCCTGACTCGGTCGGCGGCATCGAACAAGTGATTTTCCAGCTCTGCGAAAGCGGCGCCCAGCACGGTATCGATGGTCAGGTGCTGACACTCAGCAGCGACCCGACACCGCCCGTGGTCAAACTCGGTCACCACGAAGTGCACCGCGCCAAACTCGACATTCAGTTCGCCTCCACCGGTTTTTCCTGGAGCGTGTTCAAACAGTTTCGCGAAATGGCCGCCGAGGCCGACGTGGTCAACTATCACTTCCCGTGGCCGTTCATGGATCTGGTGCATTTCGCCAGCGGCATGCAAAAACCCAGCGTAGTGACCTATCACTCGGACATCATTCGCCAGAAGCACCTGCTGAAACTTTACCGGCCGCTGATGAACCGCTTCCTCGCCAGCGCCGACCGTATTGTCGCGGCGTCGCCGAACTACCTGCACACCAGCGATGTGCTGCAGCAGTTTCAGGACAAGACTCGAGTCATCCCCTACGGTTTGAACAAGGCCGGTTATCCACAGGCCGATACTGAGCGCATGAACCACTGGCGCCAGCAGCTTGGGGATAAGTTTTTCCTGTTCGTCGGGGTGATGCGTTATTACAAAGGCCTGCACATCCTGCTCGATGCGCTGAAAGACGTGGATTACCCGGTGGTGATCGTCGGCGCCGGCCCGCTCGAGCAGGAGCTGCATGCGCAAGCCGCTGCGTTGGGACTGCGCAACATTCATTTCCTCGGGCGCTTGGGTGATGAAGACAAAGTTGCCTTGCTGCAATTGAGCTACGCGATCGTCTTCCCGTCGCACCTGCGCTCGGAAGCGTTCGGTATTTCGCTGCTGGAAGGCGCGATGTACGGCAAACCGATGATCTCCAGCGAGATCGGCACGGGTACCAGTTACATCAATATTCACAACGAGACCGGATTGGTGGTGCCGCCGAGTCATCCACAGGCATTTCGCGAGGCGATGCGTACGCTCTGGGATGATCCGGTGCGCGCGGCGGCGATGGGGGTAAAAGCGGAAGCGCGGTATCGGCAGTTATTCACAGCCGATGAAATGGGCCGCAAATGGACGGAGCTGTATCAGGAATTGCTCGAAGAAAAATCCCTGTCCTACGCCTGATCCCTGTTTTGGAACGCATTCCAACTGTGGGAGCGAGCCTGCTCGCGAAAGCAATCCGTCAGCAAAAATGATGTCGACTGATCCAACGCATTCGCGAGCAGGCTCGCTCCCACAGGGGGTTTGTGGTGGGTTCGGGATTAGAGGTCGAGCACCAAAGGTTGGCTGCTCTGCGCCGGCACCGCACAACAAATCAGCACATGCCCCGCCTCCGGCATATCCGCCGGCACCTGTGGATAATTCACCGCGCCGCTGACCAGCCGCGTCTTGCAGGTTCCACATGAACCACCCCGGCAACTGAACTCCGGACGCAATCCACGGCTTTCCGCCAGTTCCAGCAAACTGCCACCATCCGGCTGCCAACGCGCTTCTTTCGCCGAACGCTCGAACACCACCGGAACCGAAGTGGTCGCTACGGGCGGTTGCTCAATCACGATTGCATCCGGATCGGCCTGACGTTTCAGTGTCGACGGGCCAAAGGTTTCCGCATAAATCTGCGCGTCGCGTACATCCAGTTCGCGCAGGGTGTCGTACAGCCCTTGGGTAAAACCACCGGGGCCACACAGGACAAAATCGATCTGGTCGAAATCATCGACCTCCAGCACATTCCTCAACACCTCGCCGTCAATCCGCCCCGGCAAATCGAAGTCCGCACCTTCCTGCACATCGGCTTCCGGCTGGCTGAGCAAACGCAACACCCGCACCGCATCGCCAGACGTTTCCAGCAAGCGATCCAGCTCCTTGCGAAACGGTTGATCGGCCAGGCTGCGTGAACTCTGCAACAACAGCGTCGGACGAATCCTCCTCGTCCGTAAGCCCTGGTACACCACCTCGCGCAGCATCGACAGCAACGGCGTGATTCCCACACCAGCAGCCAATAGCACCAACGGTCGCTGCTCCAGCGGCGCCACTGTGAACTGCCCCTGCGGCGCACGCGCTTCGAGAACATCGCCGACATTAATCTGCTCATGCAGATGCGACGAAATCAGGCCCTCGCGCTTGACGCTGATCCGATAGAAACCATCCGATGGCGCACTCGAAAGGCTGTAAGTACGAATGTGTACCTCGCCATCCACGGTGAAACGCAGCGGCAAATGCTGACCGGCAAGAAACACCGGCAAACCGGCGCCATCGGCAGGCTCCAGATAGATCGAGCGAATGTGCTGACTCTCCGCTTCGATCTTCGCCACCCGCAGAGGCCGCCATTGATTGCCGAGTGCCTGCGCCTGCAAACGTGCGTCCGCCTCGGCCCAGTTACCGGTCAACAGACTGGTCGGCGACATGCCGTCGAAGCGCCAGCGCAAGGCTAATGCCGCCGGGCGCCGCACCAGGTTTTCCACATCAAATGTCCACAGGCGTTCCGCGCCTTGAAACGCCTCGATTTGCGGGCCTTCGAGAATGATCTCGGTGCGCCCGCTGAGTTGCAGTACATCGCCTGTGGAAAAGTCGATGAACAGCAGGCCGGCCTTGGGGTTGAGCAATAAATTGCCGAGGGTATTGAAATGCAGATTGCCGGCAAAGTCGGGGATGGTCAGACGATTCCCTTCCACCCGTACGAAACCTGGCTGGCCGCCTCGGTGGGAAACATCCACCGCGCGCTGACCATCAACATCGACATAACTGGCGACGAAGAACGTGTCGGCGCCTTCGATCAACGCCGTGGCCGTCTCATCGAGAGCGTCCAGATGCTGAGCCGGGCGGGTCTGCGGATCCGTCAGTGGCACGCGCTGAAACTGGCGCAACTGAATGTATTGCGGGCAGTTGCCGAAAGCCTGATCGACGCTGACGTCGAATCCCTGCGCGGTCAGATTATCGACATGACCGTTGAGGCGATTGCGCCGGCGGGTGTGCAGTTCGATGCCGAGCAAACCGATCGGCTCGCCATTGCGCAGTTGCGCCGGGTCATCGGCCGAGGTTTGGCTGGCGAAATGCAGGTGCTCGGGATCCGGCGAATGAGCAAACCCCGGCGCACCTTCAAGCACACTGGCCCACGGCCGGCCCTGCGCATCGACGGCGCCGTACAACATGAAGGGCAATTGCTGATAGAACTCACGGTGCTGATCCGGCATCCACGTGCGAATCACCTTACGCCCGAACGCCTCCATGCGTTCGGCAACCCCGACTTTCGCCTGCAACTGTTGCTCGCCAGCGTGCCACGGTGAACGTTCCATCACGACCTCTCCCCTGCACCGTCGGCACAGTGTGGATTGCGGGAATCAGACTGCGGTTTGCAGGCCGGCGACGGTGCGCGGCATGCCGACAAAACCGGGCAAGGCTTCGACCCGGGCCAGCCAGGCGCGAACGTTGCCGTAATCATCCAGCGACACATTGCCTTCCGGCGCATGGGCGATGTAACTGTAGGCCGAGACGTCGGCGATGGTCGGTTCTTCGCCGGCCAGATACGGAGTTTTGCCCAGTTCGACGTCCATCACTTTCAGCAGGTTGTGCGCACGGGTGATGGCTTCATCAGCATTCAGTTGCGCGCCGAATACCGTGACCAAGCGTGCAGCAGCAGGGCCGAAAGCAATCGGCCCGGCGGCTGCCGACAACCAACGCTGCACATGCGCGGCACCGACCGGGTCAGCAGGCAGCCAACGTCCGCTGCCATACTTCTGCGCCAGATACACCAGAATAGCGTTGGAATCGGCGAGCACCACGCCGCCGTCATCAATCGCCGGGACTTGGCCGAAGCTGTTGATGGCCAGATACGCGGGCTGCTTGTGCTCACCCTTGGCCAGATCGACGAAAATCAGCTCGGTCGGCAATTGCAGCAGGGACAGCATCAACTCGACGCGATGAGCGTGGCCAGAACGCGGGAAGTTGTAGAGTTTGATCGCTTGCATGGTCGACTCCGCTGAACAGGGGCGCCGCTGCGGGGATGAGCGCGCCGAGGGGGCCATCTTCCCCTGATCGCGAAAACAACAGAATCACCAGTAACTGCAAACGATTATTTCAGCTCGTGCAATAACGCTGCATTTTTCAACGCGGGATGTTCGCGCAAAGCCTGTACCGCGAAATCGACAAAACTGCGGATCCGCGCCGGCGCCTTCCGCCCTCCCTGATAGACCACATGGATCGGTAATGCGGGCAGTTCGAATTCGGCGAGGACGATTTCCAGTTCACCGGCGGCCACCTTGCTCGCCACCTGATAAGACAAAACCCGCGTCATCCCCAAGCCCATGGCCGCTGCCGTAATCGCAGCCTGATTGGCCGTGACGATCAGACGCGGTTCAGGTCGCACGCTGAACGGTTCGCCGCCATCGAGAAACGGCCAGGTGCGTTGCTGGCCAATTGCTGAAGTCGCCACAACGGGCACGCCTGCCAGCGCATGAGGATGAATCGGCCGACCGTGCCTGGCGAAATAGGCCGGCGAACCACAAATCACCCGACGCACCTCACCGACCCGGATCGCATGCTGGCTGCTGTCGGGCAGATCACCGATGCGCACCGCCACATCGATACCCTCTTCGACCATGTTGACGATCCGGTCGACCAGCACCGCGTTGATCGTGACTTCCGGATACTGCGCGAGAAAACCCGCCATCACCGGCGTCACAAACAGATCGCCGAACAACACCGGCGCCGTCACCGTCAATTGCCCACGCGGCTGCGCATGACTGCCCGCCGCCGAATCCTCGGCTTCCTGCACCTCCGCAAGAATCCTCCGACAATCCTCCAGATAACGCTGCCCCGCCTCGCTCAAATGCACACTGCGCGTGGTACGAATCAACAACTGCGTACCAATGCGCAACTCCAGCGCCGCCACTGCCCGCGTCACACTGGCCGCGGAAAGGCCCAAACGCCGCGCGGCCGAGGAGAAGCCTTGCTCTTGGGCAACGGTGGTGAAGATGTGCATTTCCTGGAAGCGATCCATCCAACAACTCCTTAGCTTGCAGCCATCATTCGTTGATGCAAGTCCGGAAATAGAAGCTGTGCAAACCACACGGGCAATCCCGGATAAAGATCTCGGGCTTTAGGCGTAGCACTTTCCACAAGTCCCAGCTGCACAAGACTTCTAAGTTGATCAGTCGCGACCCGGTCAGACAGTCCGGTGAATATCTTGAAATCCGCCCGACTCAGCACGCCCTGAGTCAGCAGAATGTGCAAAGCACGTGCTGCCTCGGGCTTGAGACCGGCCCTTTTAATACGCTCGTCCCACGCAAAAATGGTGTGAAGTCTTTCACGCATGTTGGAGACGTTCAGTGCCTGCTCGGTATAGCGCATCTGATCCAGACAGGTCTCCAGCATGAAACCGACAAATTCGAATAGCCCCGCTTGGGTGAGTTGACCACGCCCATCCAGATCACCGCGACGCGATTTGTCCGCATTGGCCAAACGCGCGTAATAAGTGTCCTGCTGGCGAGCAAGTCCTCGCGATAACGACCACAAGGGCGATACCAGTCCCAGTTTCTGCAGTTGCAGGTGGGTGATCAGCCTGCCGGTGCGACCGTTTCCATCAACGAAAGGATGCACCCAGGCTAATCGATGGTGATAAGCCATGACCGCGAGCAAGCGGCTCCGTGCATCGGGCAAGCGGCCGTAGACCTGCTGCATACGATTGAGCATCGGTGTTACGGATTGACTGGACGGCGCGGCATGATTGCCGACGAGAACTTCCTGGGCCGCTACATCTCGAAGCTGGCCAGGCACCAATCGACTTGCGTCGCGCAAATGCAATTGGTCACCGCTGGCCCCCTGAAACAGGCGCTTATGTACCCGGGAGACAAATGCGCTGCTGAACATTGCCTCCCAAGGCAGTTTGTTGTGCAGTGACAGTGCTCGTTCAAAAGCTTGCTGTGTACCGATATGCGTCACCGCCAGCTCAGTCAGCTCTTTGGGATTACGTCTCGGGGCTGTCGGCGCAAGCGTTACCGGCTCAGTAAATTGGCCCTCAATCAAATTGCTGTAAAAGCTGCTGGTGACCCGCAGCAATCCACCCACTCGCCGAACCATTTGCGGAGCAACGATGGCGCTGAGTTTTCCTGCCTGAAATGGCACTTGCTCTGCCAATTGCAGAATTTCACTGGGAAATGTCGGAACCAGCGGTTCCAGCCAATGATTCCCCAAGATAGCTTCAGCGCTCATTCGACCTCCAAGATTCGCGGATTTTTTCGCGGTTTTCAGAGTACGCCACAATCCCCGGTTTACCTAGCTATAGGTAATGTAGGAATAGTCGGAAGTTCGAGTAGTACGCGGATTTATTTGCGGATTTTATGAAGATAAATAGCGAGAGTGTGGAGTCTACAAAGTAACGCAGGAGCAAGAAAATTCTGGGTACCAACAACATAGTTTGACACAACCCATCGCGTAAATCGGGGTCTGTAGGATGATTCGCGATAAAGACAACAGCAACATAGATTGACACAGATGGGCTGCGCTTCAAATACAGGGCCGGGCTGCTCCCAACATAGTGTGACACCAACAACTGAAGTAAGCGGTCAGGAGGGGAGCAGCATAATCTGCGGTCTTCAGCACAAGCTCAGTGCGATGTCTAAATCTGTGCGCAACCTACGGCCGGCTCCCATAAGCACATAAACCGTATTTTTCGTCTCAAACAAGCAGTTGTGAGTGAAGGAAACCCCCAACGTTGATCTGACCCAATCACCAGGCGCAAAACGACCTTTTCTATCTTGGATAACCGTCAATGCGTAAACCAAGGCAGGGATAAGCCCTCTATCGGTGATGGCTATTCGTTGACGTGTTGTAACTTCGAGATCCAAGATTACCCAATCAGCAACAAGGCAATATGCACGGGAAGGAAAATGCAGACCTGCGAATGTCACTGCATCTAAATCGGGGAGTGGGCACCCGTTTATGTTTTCGCCTGCGGAAAGCAGCGAGGTAAACGCCGCCAAATTCATTCATCCCTCCAGCCGGTCGGTAAACTGACTCGAACGTGAATCATCCATAAGCATAGCTCTCAGCGAACAGCCTGGTACCGATGGCGACGAATAGTAGCCAGGTCGCCTCACACCTGGTTTCTCAACTCTCCCTTTATCTCACTGAACGGGATGATTTCTATTGGCGGCGTCACAGCACAAATCGGTTTACGCCAATAATCCACGCTATGCCATTGGCCGTGCTTGAACCCAACCTCTGGGTAGGTGCCGATGTGGGTGAACCCGAGTGCTTCATGGATACCTATACTTC
Organism: Pseudomonas sp. PS01303; assembly: GCF_029959385.1. Classification (NCBI taxonomy): domain Bacteria; kingdom Pseudomonadati; phylum Pseudomonadota; class Gammaproteobacteria; order Pseudomonadales; family Pseudomonadaceae; genus Pseudomonas; species Pseudomonas sp. PS01303. The sequence continues at coordinate 134,756 of NZ_JASCPK010000001.1, read as the reverse complement.
CTGCGTTGGGTAAGGCAATGCCGGCATAGGCTGCATGAATCCCCTGTTTCTCTAGAACTGGTAGAAGCTGCTGATAAAGCGCACGACCAACCCCTTTTCGGTGCACAGCCGGATCAACATACACGGTGACATCCGCCGACCATCGATAGGCTTCTCTCGCTCGATGCTCGCTTGCGTAAGCGTATCCAACGACGTTGCCCTCCACCTCGGCTACCAGATAGGGATGCGGCGGTAGTGTTGCGGTTATTCTTGATGCCATCTCATCAACAGTCGGTGGTATCAGCTCGAACGAGATGACTGAGTTCAAACCATTGGAGCATAGATAATCTGGATGGCAGGGGCATCAGATGGTGTAGCAACCCTCACTTTGTAATTCATGTCTTTCCTTACTGCCCCTTTAAAAAATCGCGTTTGAAAGGCTGAACCACCTTAAGGCCTAGCCCTTCAGGATGTCGCGATAGGAACGTGAACTACGCCTTGAGCGGGCTTACCGCATCCACGAACCGTAGAGAGCACCGTTCAGTGAATTGTGAGCTTTTGCTCATGGGGACTAGGCTGCGGGATATCCACGACAACGTCTTTAGCACCGAGAACCTTCGCCAGGAACAGCGCCGTTAACCCACCGAAAAACTGCGCGATGATGAACAGCGCTACGTCTGACATCCGTATCCCCGAGAATGTATTGGTGAACACGCGAGCAATCGTCACCGCCGGATTCGCACTTAAAAACCAGTCGGACCCTACGCATGCGCTTCAAGTTTAAATCATGCCGCCCGTCAGGAGACACATGCGAAGATTCGTTGTAAATAGGAGCCACTCATCGGTGGGTATGTGCCGCAGAAATATTTTTTTGAAAAAAAATACAGACATTACAGAATTGTAATTCTTCAATCATCTCCCTGTTATCTTCAAATTGCAACGATACAAGTCGGCGACGATACGAAAGCGCAACGCGCTTTCCGTAAACAATAATTCCAGCCGAAGAACTTACTAGTTCTGCCAAACCTAAGGAGTGATTAATGGATAACAATACAAAATTCTCAATGGCCGCTTTAGCGTTGGTTGTCAGTTCTGGGCCTTCCATGGCATTCGCAGAGGAAAAGACTGGGGGATTTATCGAAGATAGTAGTCTTTCCGTGCTAAATCGAAATTTCTACTTCAATCGTGACCATCGTAACGGGCAATCAAGCCCCACAGGCAATGGTTATTCAGAGACTTGGTCGCACGCGATCATCAGTAAATTTGAATCCGGTTTTACTCAAGGCACTGTCGGTGTGGGCGTCGATGCTTTCGCGATGATTGGGTTGAAGCTTGATACGGGTGACGGTCGAAATGGTGGTCGTAGTTCGTTCGATGTACTGCCTGTCAATGGCGATGGTGAGGCTCGAGATGAGTACACAAAAGTCGGTGGGGCAGCAAAGGTTCGCGCTTTTGACACAGTAGTGAAAGTTGGTGATGTTTTTCCAGCGAACCCCGTCGTGGCTTCTGGCGACTCAAGACTACTACCCGAAAGTTTCCGCGGTGTAACCGCGACCAATACCAGCATTGAAGGACTGACTGTTCAAGGTGGTCGCCTGCACGCCATGAGCCAACCAGTCTCCAGCAATATGCGCGACAACTTCGCGACATTCTATGCAGGGCCTGTTAATTCACCTTGGGTAGGCTATTTCGGCGGCGACTACAACGTTAACAAAAATATCATCGTTAGTCTCTATTCCAGTCGCCTCAAAGACGCTTGGAATCAATACTATGCGGGCACGGGATTGAATTACTCACTGTCTGATCAGCTTTCTGTATTCGGGGGCGTGAATTACTACAAGGCCGTTGATGAAGGAAAGAAACTGCTGGGAGAATTCGACAACAATATTTGGAGCGCTAAAGTTGGCGTGAAGTATGGTGCGCACTCACTTGCACTTTCTCACCAGCGAAATAATGGTAATGACGACTTCGACTATCTGCGTCAGTCGGACTCTATCTTTCTCGACAACTCGATCCAATACAGCGATTTTAACTCGCCAAAAGAACGTTCGTGGATGGTTCGCTACGACCTCGACATGAGCTCGTACGGCGTACCAGGCCTGTCGTTTATGACACGTTATGGTCGCGGCACCGACGCTGACTATTCCAACGCTAACGCAACATACATGAGGCGCGATGCAGACGGGAACCCGTTGACAGATCAGAAACGTTGGGAGCGCGACATTGAGGTGAAGTACGTCGTTCAGACAGGTTCCTTGAAAGATATGTCTTTCCGCTTGCGGCAAGCGAATACTCGCGCAACCGCTTTTGAATCGGATCTGGATGAGGTCCGTGTGATTGTTGAGTACCCACTCGCCATTCTGTAATACCTAAACGGGAAAATTCTCGGTTCTTCTAAATTGTCCCATTTTTGATTGAAAATTTCAAAATTGTAATTTTTCAATCATCTCCACGTTAACTAGGATTGCTTATAGTGAGTGGGAGTTATTAGGAATCTAGCTAGCGCATCTGGTTAGATCTCTACAGACAAGTAGCAAGCCTGTGAAAATCTGGAAACTCATTGTTGTTCAGTTAAAGCTACAATTTCACCTTTAGAAGCTCCTTCGGAAAAGGGTGAATTTTTAAGACGTCCCTCGGGACGTCTTTTTTATACCTGTTCGAAGCGAATCTAAAAAACGCCCGATTCCTATTTTTCATATCAGTCGAGCGTTATAGATTGTTCAGATAGTAGGATAGCTACTAGCCACCACGTTTGCGACACTCTCCAGCCACAGTGTACCTAATCGTATTTAGCTGCCCATTTGAATCTTCATAAGTCATGGCGGCTGGCACCACCGCGCAGACTTTTGCAGGCCGCACCACACTGATCACTTTCACAACATCCATCTTCATTCCGTACTCGTATTGTTTCGCTACAGGTGCGCTTTTCCCTTGGCTAATAGCATACTGCTCCATAGCTTTAGCATTAGCCGCCATCATTTTCTCAAAGGTTTTGTCTCCTCCCCCTTCAGCAGAGACAAGAGAGGATAACGCCAGAGTTCCAGCGAGAGTAATAATGCTCATGAATTTCATATTGAGTACCTCATATATTAACAGTTACCAGAATATCAACTAGAACATTGCGTAGGTGTGGCGCCAGGATTACCGATGTCCAATCTGCCATCCAAAAAAAACCGCAACCGGAAACCGGAAGCGGTTTTTTTTATTCAGCGTACTGCTACATTTACATTTCATCAGTCTCATCTTTAGCATCACTTGACACTACTGGCTCGATTTTTCCTTCTTTAGCCACGTACTTCTCCATTGCTAGATCATTTGCGACCATCATTTTCTCAAAGGTTCTGTCTCCGCCACCTTCGGCTAAAGCAACTGAAGAAAGGACTAAAGCACTCGCAAGAGCAAAAATTTGAGCAATTTTCATACTGACACCTCATCTAGTTGACACTCTTAGGGTATCAATTCGAACCTATCAACACGGTGGCGCCTAGATTACAGATTCGTTATGTTGCGCACATAAAAAAGCCCCCCATCGAATCTCGATAGGAGGCTTTGAGAAAACTAAATTATATGGATGCTATTTTGTCGTCTTTGGTTTCTTCCTCGTCTCGGCGGTGCACCCATTGATAAAGAGCAGGCAGTATCAGCAGAGTCAACACAGTTGAGGATAGGATTCCCCCGATTACTACGGTAGCTAGGGGTCTTTGAACCTCTGCCCCCGTTCCGGTTGCCAGTGCCATCGGAATAAACCCAAGAGAGGCCACGAGAGCTGTCATCAACACCGGACGTAAACGTGTGAGAGCCCCTTCATTAATTGCGGAACTTAAAGAATGTCCTTCCTCGCGTAGATTACGTATGAAAGCGATCATCACCAGACCGTTTAGCACCGCCACTCCCGACAACGCGATGAAACCAACACCTGCCGAGATCGATAGCGGGATGTCTCTCAGCCATAAAGCCATGACACCCCCTGTCAATGCGAACGGAATACCAGTAAACACCAGTAGGCCATCCTTGAGGTTGTTGAACATCATGAACAAGAGTGCGAACACCAGAAGCAGGGCAACCGGCACTACAATCTGTAGTCGCTTGGCAGCGGATTGGAGCTGCTCGAACTGCCCTCCCCAAGTGGTCCAGTAACCGGATGGGATTTGCACTTCCTTATCAATGGCGCTACTGGCCTCCTGTACAAAAGAGCCGATATCACGCCCACGCACGTTGGCGCTGACGATCACCAGACGCTTGCCGTTTTCTCGGCTGACCTGGTTAGGTCCCAACACTAGATCGAGGGTCGCCACCTCTGAAAGAGCTATGAATCCGATCTGGTCAGCATTGGTGTTGAGCAACGCCGGTACCGGGATTAGCAATGTGGACAATCCCTCGAGATCCTTACGCATCGCGTCGGATAAACGCACCACCATGTCAAATCGGCGGTCTCCCTCATACATCGTACCGGCTTGTCGACCGCCAACTGCCACCGCAATGGTGTCTTGCACGTCGCCTACGTTGAGTCCGTAACGGGCGGCTTTGTCGCGGTCGATGTTGATGGTCAGTACCGGCAGTCCCGACGTTTGCTCAACTTTGACCTCGGAGGCACCATTGATCTTCAGCATTGATGCGGCGATTTTTGCAGCGGTGCCGTTGAGCACCGCCATGTCATCACCGAATACCTTGACCGCCACATCACTACGTACGCCTGAAATCAACTCGTTGAAACGCAGTTGAATAGGCTGAGAAAGCTCATAGTTGCTTCCGGGCATCGCAGCTGCAGCTTTTTGAATATCGTCTATCAATGCCTCCCTTGATTTATTCGGATCAGGCCATTGACTCTTCGGCTTGAGCATCACATAGCTGTCAGAAATGTTTGGAGGCATTGGATCGGAGGCAATTTCGGCAGTACCTGTACGACCAAACATCCGTTTGACCTCCGGTACTTTTGCCAATACCAGGGTTTCAAGGCGTTGCTGCATCTCTACCGATTGCGTCAGGCTGGTACCTGGGACACGCAATGCTTGCAACGCGAAATCGCCTTCGCTGAGACTCGGCACAAACTCACTACCCATCCGACTTGCGACCACACCGCATATTGTGATCACGCCTAATGCCATGGCGAATGCCAACGATCGATGGCCCATGACCCAGTCCAAAGCTGGAGCATACATCCGGCGGGCGCCACGCATGATGACGTTTTCTTCTTCCTTGACCTTGCCGGTCACGAACATCGCAATCGCAGCAGGGACAAAAGTTACTGACAACAACATCGCCCCCAGTAAGGCGATCACTACGGTGAAGGCCATCGGGTGGAACATTTTTCCTTCGACGCCAGTAAGCGCAAAAATCGGTAGGTACACGACCATAATGATCAACTGACCGAAAATTAATGGTCGGCGTGCTTCCTTGGCAGCAGCGAATACTTCGTGAAAACGTTCAGAGCGAGTGAGGATGCGCCCGTGGTGTTGCTGCGCATGGGCCAAACGCCTGATGGCGTTTTCAACAATTACCACCGCACCGTCGACGATGATGCCAAAGTCCAAAGCCCCAAGGCTCATCAGGTTGGCGCTAACTTTATTGGTAAACATGCCGGTGAATGTGAACAACATAGCGAGCGGGATAACCATGGCAGTGATCAGCGCTGCACGTATATTTCCCAAGAACAGGAATAGAATCGCAATCACTAGGATTGCACCTTCGATCAGGTTCTTTTTTACCGTGGCAATCGCCTTGTCCACAAGATTGGTACGGTCATAGACAGTGACTGCTACAACCCCTTTTGGCAGTGAACGGTTGATTTGCTCAAGCTTGTTGGCAACGGCCTGCGCCACGGTGCGGCTGTTCTCGCCGATTAGCATGAACACTGTGCCGAGCACCACTTCACGACCGTTTTCGGTCGCTGCTCCCGTGCGCAATTCACGGCCGATATCCACGGTTGCAACATTCTTCACACGTATTGGCGTACCGTCGACATTGGCCATGACGATATTGGCGATATCGTCGGTGGTTGCTACTTGACCAGGTGCACGAATCAGTAACTGTTCGCCGCTGTGCTCGATGTAACCGGCACCGACGTTAGCGTTGTTGCGCTCCAGCGCTGTAACAAGGTCAGTCAGCGTGAGCTTGTAAGCGGCCAAGCGTTTTGGATCGGGCGCAATCTGATACTCCTTGGCAAACCCGCCAATGGTATTGATTTCGGCGACCCCAGGAACATTGCGCAGTTGAGGCTTGATGATCCAGTCTTGAATCACCCTCAGGTCGGTCGGCGTATAGGGACTGCCGTCCTCCTTGACAGCCCCCTCTTCAGCCTCGACCGTCCACAGGAAAATCTCACCAAGACCGGTTGAGATCGGTCCCATGACAGCTTCCACACCTTCTGGCAGTTGCTCTTTGGCCACCTGTAATCGTTCGTTGACCAATTGCCGAGCGAAGAAGAGGTCCGTGCCCTCTTTGAAAATAACAGTAACTTGCGACAAACCCGAGCGTGACAGCGAACGAGTTTGTTCTAGAGCCGGTAAACCAGCCATTGCTGTTTCGATGGGGAACGTGATGCGTTGTTCGGTTTCCAGTGGTGAAAAACCTGCTGCCCCCGTGTTGATTTGCACCTGGACGTTGGTGATATCGGGAACCGCGTCGATCGGCAGCTTCTGATAGCTTGCTATACCGAGGCCGGCCATGAGGAAAACCGCGAGCAGTACGATAATGCGCTGCTCGATGGCAAATTGGATCAGGCGTTCGAACATGAGAACCTTCTCGTGGAAATGGCGGATCAGTGGGCGTGTTCAGCCGAGGCTTTACCCAATTCTGATTTCAAAATGAAACTACCGGCGGCGGCGATTTGAGCTCCGGGCTCCAGGCCTTCCTTGATCTCGACCAGACCCGCCGAACGACCACCTGTCTCCACTGGCTGAGCTCTAAACCCGTCCTCCGTTCGAACGAAAACAGTTTGCTTGTCCTCGACCGTCTGAAGAGCCGCCTCTGGTACAGCGACCTTTGTCTGCCGAGTACCGGTGTCAACCTGCACGGTCACAAATAGCCCCGGACGCCATGCACCTTGTGGATTTTCCAATGTCACGCGGACCGTGGCTGTACGGGTTTGCTCGCCCAACAAACTGCCGACATAGGCCACGGTTCCAGTGACTTCAGCATTCAACTCCGGCGCACTGACCTTGACCGATTTGCCTACGAGTACCTTGTTCAAATCCTTTGGTGAGACTCCAAAGGTCACCCACACACGCGACAAGTCGGAGAGCGTAAAGGCATTGGTGGTTTCGCTGACAACTTCACCGAGGGCCAAATGTTTCTCGACTACAACCCCGTCAAACGGCGCACGCAATTCATATCGATTACCCCCGCTGGCGACCGAGCTACCACTCAGTACGCTAATTTTTTGCCGAGCATTGCTGAGAGCAATTTCAGCTTCTTGCAAAGCCTGGCGGGCTTGCAGGAAGTCCTGTTCTGCAGAGATTTTGTCCTGCCATAACTGTCGCTCTCGCTCGTAGGTAGTACGCGCCAACTCAAGACGACGTTGCGCAGCGGCTTGTTCACTGCGCTGATCAGAAATTTGTTGGCTAGCGATTACGGCCAGCAACTGACCTTTTTTCACTGGTTGACCAAGATTGGCATGAACCGACTCAACGACACCAGGTACGCGGGGCACCACGTGCGCAGTGCGGTCTTCATCAAAACGGATTTCTCCAGGAAAGGGCAATGAAAGGCTGATGCTCTGCGCTTTCGCTTCAACCAGTTGGATGCCGGCAGAGCTGATCTGCTCTTCGCTCAGAGTCAAATGACCCTCTTCAGCTTCGCCTTCTGCGTGTTCGCCCTCGGCCGGTTTTCCGTCAGCAGTTTCATCGCCGTGATCGTCATAGCCTTTGCCCTCCTGAGTCTGAGCTTCAGCTGAAGGCACCGATGGGCTTGTCATCCAAAACGAACCGATGCCTATACCTATTGCCAAGGTTAGTGCCGAGACGAGGATTAGTTTTTTATCCATGGAGACTCCCTGCGCAACCCAGTCGGCATTCACGGATTAACGTGGTATTGCGATACTGAGCAGCGGTAAAAAAAGCGTTATATGAAATTCACGGGGTACGAGTGAGAATGGCAACATCACCGAAAATTCGCTCGATACGCACCCAGGCGTCTGTCGCCTCGGCGATGGCTTGGATGTATTGCGTGCGAGCGCTAATCAATGTGCGCTGAGCATCGAGCACGTCGAGAAAGTTAAACTTACCCATTTCGAAACCTCGGGTAGCGGTATCGACGGCACTTTGCGCTGCAGGCAGGATGGTTTGATTGAACGACGCCACTTCAGTGTTAGCAGTCAGCCACTGATCTAAGGTGGTTTGGATCTCTGTGCGCAGTCGTAACTCACTGGCATTCCGAAGGTCGCGAGATTGATCGGCACGGCGGGCTGCGGCCAGTACGTTGCCTTGGTTACGGTTAAACAACGGGATGGGCATAGATAGCCCTACGACATTCACCCGCTCGCGCTCACGCTCGTCGTATTGACTCCCGATACTCACGGTCAGGTCCGGAATTCGACGAGCCTTCTCAAGACCAAGAGAGGCTTCCCGCTGATCTATTTGCAGTTTTGCTAATCGTAGCTCTGCAGTTTCACCAATTCGGCTAAACAGCAGCGACGAATCGGGCACGGTTGGCATCGACCGATTTGGATCACCCACGGACACAAATGCAGGCAAAGGCGCCCCCATGACCTGAGCGAGTCTCTGGTAGGCACTGGCCTCATCCCGCTCAGCCCGCCTCAACTCTAGGCGCACTTCTGATAGCTGAACCTCTGCGCGCGTACCTTCAACGGGTGAGGATTTGCCACTCTTGATGCGACCTTGCGCTGCACGCAAACCGCGCTCGGCGAGCTCAAGTGATTGACGTGACAGCAGCAGTCTTTGCTGAGCCGTTGAGGAACTATAAAAAGCCTGAATGACATCGGCACGCAGAACGTTACGCTTGCGCTCCAACTCAATCCCCGCTGCGTCCTGAGCTCTATTGGCCACTTCAATCCTAGCTCCACGCTTACCGCCAAGCTCTATCGGCTGGCTGATCATTACCGTCGTGGTGCGCGAGTTTCGCCGAGTATCTTCAGCCTCCCAGGAAACCTCAGGGTTTGGAATCAATCCAGCCTGCTGTCGCTCTCCCTGAGCAATACCTGTCTCCCATTGAGCGGCCGCTAGGTCTGGGTTGTTGGAAAATGCAGTTTCAAGCGCTTGATCCATTGTAAGCATTTGAGCGTTTGCGGCTAACAAAGGAGCATTCAAAAGAGCAAGGATCGAAATAAGACCTGCTTGTAGCATGGTTTTATGCGTGATTGGGTGAGCAATAAACTTTCTAAACCGAAGTAATTCCATCATTCCCCAAAACCTTTATACAAAAAGAATTTCCCATGAGGCAAATATAATTCCGTACACCTATCAACAAGGTGACTGAAGAATTACAAATACGTTATCTAACGAATAAGCCTCACTTAATGCATTAGGATTAGGGCAATAAGTGCTCGCACCAAGCGACATCCCTAGACAAAAACGGGAGGCGGCTCTTGTACTACAGGGTGACGAGGGTCGCACGAAACCTTGTTAGTTTTAAACTCTATGATCCCAGAAAATTAAAAATGCAACCAGAATCCAACGTTTAAACAGATGGTTAACTTTAAACAGATTCTACGAAAAGAGCCATTACGAACCACTTTAAGAAGGGTTAATTCCTATGCGTATTCTTGTGATAGAGGACGAGCCAAAGACTGCTGAATACTTACATCAGGGTCTAACTGAAAGTGGCTATATTGTAGATTGCGCATCGACAGGAGCTGATGGACTCCATCTGGCACGGCAGCAAGCTTATGATCTGGTATTACTTGACGTAAATCTTCCTGAAATGCACGGATGGGACGTTCTTGAAAATATTCGGCGGTCTAGCAGTACTAGGGTAATGATGCTTACTGCAAGAGGACGCTTAGAAGATAAAATTAGAGGATTGGATCTGGGGGCTGATGACTATCTTGTCAAGCCATTTGAATTTCCAGAGTTGCTGGCAAGAGTACGCACTCTAATGCGTCGTAGCGAACACATACCAATTCAAGAAGTGTTAAAAGTTGCTGATCTTGAACTTGATCAAGGAAGGCATCGCGCATTTCGCGGAAAACAACGCATAGATTTGACGACGAAAGAATTCGCACTGCTCCATCTATTAATGCGTCAATCTGGAGAGGTGTTATCTCGTACTCAGATCATTTCATTGGTTTGGGACATGAATTTTGATTGCGACACCAATGTTGTCGAAGTTTCGATACGTAGGCTCAGAGCTAAAATAGATGACCCATTTGAAACTAAATTAATCCATACGCTCCGCGGCGTAGGTTATGTACTGGAGGAGAGAAAATGAAGCAAGTCAGCCTGTCAATGCGATTGGGTTTGACAGTAAGTATAATGGGAGCAGTACTAGTAGTTTCTTTAGCGATTCTGGCCTATTTAGCGCTTACCCACGAGCTTGATTTGCGTGCAAAAAACAGCTTAGAAAAGAAAATGAATCAAATTGAGCACAGTTTACTGATGGATATCAGTACTAGCAACATGAGCCTAAAGCCACACGCACTATTAGATCAAGTGCTAGGGCATGACAATCTTAATCTCACTATTTTTGATGATGAAAATCTGAGTGTCCCTGTCCTGAGTTTTGGAGCAGATATAACCGTAGTTTCTAGGAGCAAAATCGGAGCAACCGATAGCACTAAGATTTCTTACTACTCCTCGGCACAGGAAAGCGAAAATCACATCCTCACAGCAGCGAAACTCATGAGGCTAAAAGATGGTGAATTCGTATCAGTCTTGCTGACTATGGACCGCTCGAATGATGAATCACTGTTAAGCTCTTATTTGAGTTCAACCATCGTAGCGGTTCCGCTGTTGTTGATCCTTATTGGTATCAGTGCTTGGGCGATAGTGCAACGCGGATTGTCCCCACTCCGGGAATTCTGTGAAGTTGCGGGAATGGTATCAACCCAAGATCTCAGTCACCGACTCTCCGTTGTCAATATGCCCCAAGAGATCAGTGAGCTAGCTCATGGCATAAATTTCATGCTTCACCGACTTGATAGCGGAGTCCAACAACTCACTCAGTTTTCAGATGATTTGGCGCATGAGTTGCGGTCACCGATTACGAACCTTATGGGGAAAGCACAGGTAACTCTTTCTCGTGATCGCTCAGTAAAGGAGTATAAGTCTGTACTAGAGTCTTGCACCGAAGAGTTGGGGCGAGTCACTAGAATTATATCTGATATGCTTTTTTTAGCCCAAGTAAGTCACCCAGCCGCACTTGTACCATTCGAAAACATTTTGCTGGAAGACGAAGCTTTAAAAGTAATTGATCTTTTTTCTCTTTCGGCTGAAGAAAAGTGCGTCGGCATAACCGTCAGTGGTCAGGGCAAAGTTTCAGGCGATCGACTCATGATTCAGCGCGCCATTTCGAATCTTTTATCAAACGCCATTCGTCACTGCCCGATAGAAGAGTCGGTTGTTATTTCCATTGAAACGCGAACCGAAGAAGTCTCCCTTTCAATAAGCAATCCCGGAGTGGGAATTGAACGCCATCACTTGCTTAATATCTTCGATCGTTTCTATCGAGTGGATAATAGTCGCTCACGAGCTGAAGGTGGCACTGGATTAGGATTGGCTATTGTCCGATCTATCATGAGCCTCCATCATGGAACAGCAGATGTCTTTAGTATACCAGGGCATCCGACAACCTTCAGAATTACATTCCCGAAGAACATTTCAACTAGTAACTTAAACTCTCAAAGACCGGGGGAGGTTTTTAGTTAGGATTTAATTTAATCAAAAGCAATATAAAACAGCTTGGCTGCACGAGTCAGATCACTAGGTAATATATAAGTGGGGATCGATGCTTAAAAACCCAAAGACAACATTACTCTTTTTGCTCAGCCAGAGATGAAACCGATGACTCACCAATGGATAGTGAAGATTTAATAGCCCTGTGCAAAATATAACCTTCGTCAAGATACATTACTAGTGCCCAAGAGCAATCCAACGTGAACATCTATTGGTACCGATCTTTGTGACACCCACCTATTACGCAGGTTGATCATGCCTTCATGGATAATCACTCGAGAGTGTGTGGTTTTGCAGATATAGCGTCGCAACCCCCTACTTCGGAATTAAGCTAAATTCAGCATGTTTATTCTAAACTGCAAATCGTATAGACTTTCGTGCAATCTAGATTTTAACGTTATCTTAAGCGCTTGGTGCAAAATTAAATACCTACTGCAGAACCATTCCGCTTCCTGAGACAATTTTAGAGATTACATAACTGCCTTTCTATAATCAATATTTTCAGCGCGTTTAATTTAGTGCAATCCAATTATTTCGCACAATATCAAAATAAGAATGGCTAAACGGGGTTAATGGGCACGCGACTCAAGGACATATCCAGCACCTCGCAATGTATGGATAAGCTTGTCGTCAAAAGGATCATCAATTTTAGCTCGAAGCCTCCTCATTGCTACTTGAACAACGTTCGTGTCGCAATCACTACTCAGACCCCAGACAGAAGACTTAATCTGCGTGCGCGATAGCGTCGTGCCTGATTGACACATCAAAAAGTGTAGCAAGGCGAACTCCTTGTTAGTCAGGTCAATTCGCTGGTTAGCGCGAAAGGCCCTGTGCCTACCCAGATCGAGCTCCAAATCGCCAACGCGAAGCACATTTAGCGATGCCGACGACCCAGTTCGACGCATTAAAGTACGGACTCTAGCTAACAACTCAGGAAACTCAATTGGTTTGACCATGTAATCGTCAGCGCCTAGATCAAAACCCAAGACTTTATCCTCAACACTACCTTTCTCGGTAAGCATCATGATCGGGGTAATAATTACCTCGCGAATACTTACAAGTAGATCCCAGTCGTCACTTTGCGGGGGGTTTACGTCTAGTACTACAAGGTCATAAGCCTGTTGGGAGACTAAGTTTATGCCATCGATTCCGTTTTGTATGCAATCAACGATAAAGCCGCTTTCAGTCAGACCCTGGCGCAAATAATGAGCGGTTTTCGGATCGTCTTCTATTATCAAGATACGCATTTATTATAAAGTCTCGATACTAATTGAAAATACCACAACACTCATTTAGGCAACTTTACTCACCGGTTCACTTTAGCATCTCAACTGGATGAGTTAAGCCATTACAGAATATCGCGCATTTTTTCAGTATCTGTTAAATGAGTGAATTGAGACACACGACCATACGGCAAATGGATTTTAGACTACTTGATGACGATAGATGGTCTTATTACAAATTTGTAATTCTTCAGTCACCCTCGCGATAACTCTTATGCAGTACATTGAGCATGCAATATATCTAAACACTCTAGACGCTGCAGATGTCCCTACTGTTAAACGATGAAAACGGCGCGCCTTGGGGGCGAAAATTTTGTGATGCCATCTCGCATTAGAAAAATGTTGTGGTCGGCTGATTCCCTGCCTCGGGAATCATTGATGACGACCGCGCATGAGCCAGCCAATGTAAGACGAGGAACAGTCACCAACCCGTATTATCAAATGAGCCAAGACTCGCAGACGCCGAGCGGGAAATACAGAATAGCGCAGCCAGGCTTTAACAGAGTTTGAACCCCGATGCCGTACTAAAAACGGCTGCCAAAGCTTTCAACGAATATTTGAAATCAACTGCAAGGCGTCGCCTGACTCCGAGGAGTGTGCGTTATGCGAGTACGGCGATGTTTCGCGCAATGAGGATTATCGGCATTCGAAAGTGGTGAACTTGGTAAGCGCATCAAGACCGCTTTGGTCTCTCATCCGCAACTAGAATTCCTTTTTAGACAACTAGTCGCGCCTATCAGAATAGTGATCTAAACAATTTCATCACCTATGCCTTCGATACTAAGACAGATGCGCAACGTCAGCAAGAAAACCATACCCCCGCGACCCAACCACCATCATTTCGCTCCAAAAAAAATTGTTTTTTAAGTCAAGTCGAGCGGATCTATCAGTACAACACTTACTTGGGGGGCATCTCATGAAAAAAATCCTCATCGGTTTTGGCGTTTTGGCGGTTTGGCTAATCGTGGAGCTTCAACCAACCGAGGAAAGCGTTGAGGGTCACTGGTGCATCCATGAATTACATCGCTCTGTTGCTGATTTTTTCTTCCCTAAAACGTAGCGGCAGTCCAGTGACAGTTTGCGCGCACGATCATGTCGAGATATTCCGAGATACCCATGAATAAAAAAATACCAATTCTGAGTACGAAAATTATACTCAGTAGCAATCAATTAATTATTGCAGTTTCAACTTGGCTTCTGTTGTTCAGTAACTGGCCATTTTGGCGAGTTGTTTGGAAAAGCGTGGGAGGCCTACAAGACGGAAGCATCTTATTTGTGCTTAGCCTGCCTTGGTTCGTGTTGATGTGGCTGTACGTGTTACTCAGCGCGATGGCTTGGGGACGCTTCATAAAGCCTGTGCTAGCCATTGTTCTGTTGGTTGCGGCAGCAGCGAGTTACTTTATGAATAGCTACGGCATTGTAATTGACTACAGCATGCTAACGAATGTTATTCAAACAGACATCTCTGAGACCACGGACCTGCTGAACTGGGAGTTACTGCGATGGATGCTGGGTTTTGGTGTTCTACCGGTGCTGCTTATCACCCGAGTCCGTTTGATACAACGATCGCGCACCCGCGCGCTTGCTCATCGATTGATGGGGCTGGCGGTAGCACTTACCTGTTTGGCAATCATCGTATTTACGCTTTACCAATCTTATGCATCGCTCGTACGTAACCATCGCGAACTCAGATTGATGTTAGTTCCTTCGAATGTGGTTTCGGCAATCCATGGGTATATGCGTCGCCAGCTAGCACAGCCCACAGAACTAAAAATCATTGGTGCTGATGCCCGCCAAGGAGAAACTACTGCGAGTGTAAAAAAATCACGCCTGACGTTGTTAATTGTGGGTGAAACCGCTAGGTCCGCGAACTTCTCGCTTAATGGCTACACACGCGATACCAATCCGGAATTGACTCGGCGTGGTGTCTTAAGTTTTACCAATGTCAGTTCATGTGGAACAGCTACGGCAATCTCCTTACCTTGCATGTTCTTGGATGCGGGTAAACAAGGCTATAAAGACGGTATGGCGTTACGGAGAGAAGGCTTATTAGACGTGTTGCAGCGGGCCGGAGTATCGGTACTTTGGAGAGATAACAATTCGGGTTGTAAAGGTATTTGTGACCGAGTAAAAAATGAGAAATTGAACAATCAGAAAACATCAGGATTATGCAGAGCAGGCGAGTGTTACGACGAAGTCTTATTGCAAGACCTGCAAGCTTACTTGGATCAACAACAGGGTGATTCAGTCGTGGTTCTCCACATGAAAGGTAGTCACGGCCCATCCTACTACAAGCGCTACCCACGCGAATTCGAGCGATTTGGTCCCGTTTGTGATAATAACCAACTAGAGCGATGTACGCGCGAGAGCATAGTCAGTGCCTATGATAACAGTATCGTGTATACAGACTATGTACTTGGACAAACGATTGACTTGCTAAAGCGCAACGCTGAGCGCTTTGATACGGCTATGCTTTACGTCTCTGATCACGGTGAGTCTCTCGGCGAGAACGGGATATACTTGCACGGACTGCCTTATGCTATGGCGCCCAAAGAGCAGACTAGCATTCCCATGGTTCTCTGGATCTCCAAAAACATGCAATCTCGTCAAAAACTAGACGTTCAATGCTTGAGGGAACAGCGAGGCGCATCACTATCCCATGACAACTTATTCCATTCGATATTAGGATTGATGAATATCCAAACTTCGGCATATCGACCTGAGCTTGATCTGTTTAGCGCATGTCAATCCAAAGCCTTGGCCTCATTAAAACTTACTTCAATGACTGGCCAGCAGCAGTAATAGCAGCCAACTAGTGGCAAGAATGAAGTCTAAAGATCATCATTAAAATTAACGCACACTCCACTCAGAGCCATTCATATTAGAATGGTAAGTTTTCAAGCATCTAAAAAAACTGCGACCGACTGTCCGTCTTTTTATTTGACGATTCAGTCGGCCTTTGCAACACTCAATACGAGTATGCCTTCCAGGTGCTTTGCAAATAAAGTAACTCTAAAACTATAATATAAATATATTTAAAATTAACTGCAGTGGGGTTCCTCGGTGAATTTGCGCGAAACATCGACCGCTCCCAAAGCTTCCAATGTTCGGCGTCCTATCAGTACGGGATAGTTCATCTCGCCTCGATCTTTCAGAGAAAATTCCTCTTTATAAATTTTATCTCCTATGCACATCGTCATCATGACGACTGGACGATGTTCAGCGCCGCCGGCACCTCTAACTTTTACATTTCGTTCAATCCGTCGTTCGAAGAGTGCGCTACTCACCTTCTTAGTTTTGGTGTCTTTGACTTTAACGTTAAACCGAATCCATTCTTCTCCATCTTTTTGGAATCTTTTTAAGTCCTTCGCATCCATGGATGACGTAAGAGCCCCAGTATCCAACTTTATTTTCACGGCGATATTTTCTGGTAAAAGTATCCCTTCTTCAATCCACCCGAATACCTTTTCTGGTCTAGCCGGGCTCGACAAAACCGGCTCTACTGTTAGAGACAAAAGCATTATCAGCAGAGCACAATTTAAAATAATTTTTTTCATTTTAACTAGCCCTCTGGGGTGGATCCCCGAAATAACAACTTGTCTTAAAAATGGAACTCAATTAGTGGACCTTGCCTTCATAATCGTCAACTAATTGGCTATGGAAATCTGCTTTTTCCATTTGTACAGTAGTATGACTGATCTGAAACTCTTCACTCATAAGCGACGTGACTTCAGTTAAAATATCTTGTTCACTGCGGGAGGTATAGTCAGCGACCAGGTGAACGCTCATTACACTCTTACCACTGGTTAAAGCCCATATATGCAAATCGTGCACATTTTTTACTCCTACGATTCCGTATATTTTCGCCTCCACCTTTTGAATATCGATGCCCTCTGGAACGCCCTGCAGTAATATATTCATGCTTTCCTTGAGCAGTGACCAAGTCCTAGGCAGCACCCAGAATCCGATACCTGCTGCAACAAGTGAATCAACCCAACTCCAACCGGTGAAGCGGATTACAAGCGCTGCAATGATGACGCCAATAGACCCCACCATATCGCTCCAAACCTCTAAATAAGCGCCCTTCACATTGAGACTTTCCCCACTAGCGGCACTCAACAGACGCATTGAAATGAGGTTAACTATCAGTCCCATCACTGCAATTACTAACATGCCCGTCGACTGAATTTCTGCGGGGGCGTTAAGTCGAAGATACGCTTCATAGACAATGTATATAGCGACTAAAAACAACAAGACAGCATTGAATGTGGCTGCAAGTATTTCGAATCGTGCATACCCGAACGTGCGCTTCCTGTCAGCAGAGCGTTTGGCAATATGAATAGCCAGCAAGGATATTGCCAAAGCCACAACGTCTGTCAGCATATGCGCAGCATCCGACAGTAAGGCTAGGCTGCCCGTGACAAAGGCTCCGATGACCTCAGCAATCATAAAACTTGTCGTCAGGGCGAGTGCGATCCATAACATCTTTTCATGACCCGCACGTACTTGACCGTGACTGTGCCCTGAACTCATGATTTTTCCCCAAATGTAGCCTAATGAAGATCCAACGAGTGGACTGTAGAATATAAAGACCTACTAGCACCCAAACCGTTCCATATCATCAAACCAATCATTCAAAGGTGGATACTGGTTTGATGTAGTATTCAGATCATAAGCGAGAAATCGCCATCTTAATCAAATAGTTCCTGCAAAAACGATTTTTTGCGACTCGGTTGTCCCTGATGCCCACTTTGACTTTGATGGCCACCTTCTTTCCATCCACCGCTGTGGCTCCCTCGATCTCCATGACCATGCTTATTCCCGTACTGGTTGTAACCAGGTTGTTCTGCTGGCGTCGAACTTTGGACAGGTGATGTGAGGTTCTGTGGAAGCAATCTAACGGTCTCTTGTCGCTGACTACGCTCAATAATCTTGTCGAGTTCACCTCGGTCAAGCCAGACACCGCGGCATTGCGGGCAATAGTCAATTTCTATGCTCTGGCGCTCAGTCATTACTAAAGCTATATCTTTGCAGATAGGACATTGCATATTTAATTCCTTATGTGAGTAATCAATTTTGACAATGTAGCTTTCGAATCAATACCGCAATAGTTGTGGTCCATTGAATACCACAAGCGGGCTCGTCCCCATATCGGCGAAAAGAGCCATCCACAAAGTTGCTTGGCCGGGCGAAGACGCTTTTATCTTTCATCCTCACCTCGCGATCTACTTCTTTAGCAATCGAAGTCCATTGAGCACGACAAGTATGCTCACTCCAACGTCTGCAAAAACAGCCATCCACATGGTGGCCAAACCCATGAGGGTGAACACAAGGAAAATGGCCTTAATACCTAAGGCGAACAAAATGTTTTGCTTAAGAATCACAGCTGTCTCGCGTGACAGGCGGACGAAGGCCGGAATCTTGCGCAGATCATCATCCATTAAAGCAACGTCAGCCGTTTCAATAGCGGTTCCCGTGCCAGCCGCGGCCATGGCGAATCCGATCTGAGACTTGGCCAATGCAGGTGCATCGTTTATCCCATCACCGACCATCCCCACCACGTGCTTACGGCCCTTCAATTGATCAATTACTGAAAACTTGTCGCTGGGCAACAAGTTTCCCCGCGCCTCATCTATCCCAACTCGTTTGGCAATCGCATCAGCCGTGTACGAATTGTCGCCTGTAAGCATCATGGTCTTGATACCCAATGCATGCAGCTCCTTGATCGCTGTCTGGCTTGAGTCCTTTACGGTATCGGCTACAGCAAACAACGCAAAAACCTGACTGGCGCTGGTCAAGGCTACGACTGTTTTGCCTTGGCGCTCCAGGCTAGTCAGAGATTCGTCCAACTGCGAAGTACCGAGCCCCAACTCCTGGATCAGTCGGTGATTGCCCAGGTAGAAGAGCTGGCCTTCAATCATCCCCTTTACCCCGCGACCGGGAAGGGCCTCAAAACTCTCCACTTGCAGGAACGTTGATGCGTCCGAGCCTTCGTACTTGGCAATTGCCTGTGATACGGGGTGATCCGAGCGTGCACTGAGGCTGGCGGCAACAATCTGAGGATGTACCTCTGAGTCTTCGGCTACCGGAATGTAGTCTGTCTGAACCGGTTTCCCATGGGTAATGGTGCCGGTTTTATCGAGCGCGACGAAACTCAGCTTGGCGCCTATTTCCAGGTAGATGCCGCCTTTAACCAAAATGCCTTTGCGAGCCGCTGCCGCCAGACCACTGACGATGGACACCGGAGTGGAAATGACCAGCGCACAAGGGCAAGCAACCACCAGAAGCACCAGTGCACGATAGATCCAGTCAGTCCACAATCCGCCCATAAACAGTGGTGGGAATACCGCAATCGCGACGGCGAAAAAGAACACCCCTGGCGTATAAATTTTGGCAAACTTATCAACGAACCGCTGGGTTGGAGCTCGCGAACTTTGGGCTTCTTCAACCGCGTGAATGATTCGAGCAAGGGTCGTATTGTTGGCCTCAGCTGTCACTCGATACTCGAAGGAGCCGGATTCGTTAATGGAGCCGGCATAGACAGGATCATCGACATCTTTTTCGATGGGCAAGCTCTCGCCCGTGATGGGCGCTTGGTTAACAGTAGAGTTACCAGAAGAGACTTTACCATCCAGGCCAATTCGTTCGCCGGGGCGGACACGAACCAAGGCCCCAATCTCGACCGTTTTTACATCGACTTCCAGCCAACTACCGTTGGGTTGGCGCACGGTAGCTCGTTCAGGGGTCAAGTCCATCAGCCCCTTGATCGCATTGCGCGCACGATCCAGCGATTTCGCTTCGACCATTTCCGCAACGGTGAAGAGAAACATGACCATCGCGGCTTCTGGCCACTGTCCGATCAACACCGCTCCGGTAACCGCGATGCTCATCAGCGCGTTGATGTTCAGGTTGAGGTGTTTGATCGAGATCAAACCCTTCTTGTAGGTCGTAGGCCCGCAGAGCACGATGGCGAACAAGGCTATGACCGCTATCACCCATTCAGGCGCGGAGTTAGTGAAGTGCAGGACTTCAGCACCCACGGCAGCGACACCGGAAAGCGCTAATGGCCACCATGTGCTCTTAGGTGATTCCGCCTGGGGAAGGACTTCTGGCGTATCTGCGCTGGTTGCATTGCCATTAGCCGTCAAAGGTTCGGCGTGCATGCCCAGCGATAGCACTGCTGCCTCGATACCCAAGGTGTCGGGTAGCTCGTGCCAGACAGCCATCGTGCGGTTCATCATGTTGAACTCGAGCTTTTGAATGCCGCTCATCTTCGCGAGCTTGTCCTCGATCATGGTCTGCTCGGAAGGACAGCACATCTGCCCAATCCTGAAACTGCTGAAACGAGTCGCTTCGTCGGTATTGGTGGGAGACACGTTTTCGATGCCGACTTTGGGACTACCCGCAGCAGATGGTGGGCAGCAAGCATCGATAAAAAGGTCATTATCAACCGTAGCAGCAGGCTGGCTCGGCTCGGCAAGGCTGTACAGGGCAGATGGCGGTGCTACGACAGCGCAGTTCGATTTACTGATATCGGAGCCAGGGGAGCAGCAACCCGCGCCCTTTACTGAAGAAGGCGCTGAGCTGACGTCCAAAGTTTTCGCGGAGCAGCAACTACTGTTGGACTGTGCTGTAGTTGTATTACACATAGTCGCGGCAGGTGCACAGCAGCCGGTCGGTGCTGCCGGGTCAAATACCTCAACGGCGGCGTCACTTTTCGGTGTTTGTTCATCACCGCAACAGCTTTTCATAAAGGCACTCTCCACAATTTATTGTGAAGAGTGAACACCCTATAGCCACTATAAGGTCAAGCGGATTGTCGAGCCCGGTGAGCTTTTTTCATTCCGCATTCCGCACGCGCCCTTATTAACGAGCTTGGTTGATTTCGCTCCAAATCAGATCGTAGAGCTGTTGAGCGCCGAAGTTAGTCAGGGGTTTACCGTTAACGAAAAATGTCGGTGTTCCCTTCACACCTACAGTTTTGGCATCAGCGGCATCTCTTTCTATCGTGGCGGTGATCTCCGGCGACATCATGTCCTCACGAGCCTTAGCCACGTCCAAGCCCGCTTGGGCCGCTACGTCCCAAGCTGCTGATGCTTTCGCATCGTCATGCCACTGCGGTTGAGCAGCGAGGACAGCTTCAAGTACCGGCACAAAAACACCCTGCTTACGTGAAGCCTCGAGCAGACGTATGGCTTCTTCAGACCCTACGTGAAGCTTCACATAGCGCAGCACTAAGCGAACATCGCCTGGGTGTTGTGACATCATCTTTTTGACGATGGGGTAGAAGGCACGGCAGCTTTCACAAGATGGATCGAAGAATTCTACGATTGTCACCGGGGCGTCGGCAGGGCCGAAGCTTGGTGAGTTAAACCGCACTAGCGCGCTGGTTTGCGGTACAGGTGCTGTAGCCTGGGGCACAGTGGCAGCACGATTGTAGAAAAATGCTGCGACGGCAAAGCCTACGATGGCTAGCACGCTGATGGAGAGGACGACGGCGCGTCTGCTCATACGGTAAATCTCCGACGGATAAGAACGAGAAAAATGATCAGCAGGCTGAACACGCCCAGCGATAAAAGTGGCAGCGGAACACCACTGAGGATGGTCATGTCGGCACCGGAGCAGGAAGGGCCGGCCCCGCAAGGTTTGATGCTTTCAGGAATCAGTCCGAAATAAAGCAGGTTGTGATACAGAGCGATGAGCCAACCCATGACTGCTAATGGCAGTGCATAGCGCCAAACACCGGTGTCCGATAAACAGCAGGCGACGCCCAATACCAGGACGAGTGGAAACATGAAGGCTCGTTGAAACCAACAGAGCACACAGGGCAGTTGCCCCATGACTTCACCAACGAATAGCACGGCGATTGTTGATACCAGAGCAAGCAACCAGGCACAGAGCAACAGCGCCCAAGCTCCGGATTGATGTTGTTTTAAGGGGGCTTCCATAGGATTCAGTCCACTTTTCTATTGAGCGCACGCAGATTTGCTTATCGCCTAAGGCGCGTAGAATGAAGATTCTAGCAACTATAAGGTCAAGCGAAATGAGTTCGACCAAATACACAGTCGGTGATCTGGCGAAGGCGACTGATACCAAAGCGGTGACCATCCGCTATTACGAGCAGGTCGGCCTCCTGCCTTCTGCAGGGCGTTCAGCATCAGGCTATCGCTTCTACACCGACGAGGAGCGCGACCGTCTATTGTTCATCCGACGTAGCCGCACACTGGGCTTCAGCCTTGACGATGTTCGAGAGTTGCTGGGCTTTGCGGATAACCGCGACGCTTCCTGCGCCAGGGTGGACGCAAAAATCGAGGGGCAGTTAGAGCAGGTTCGAATGCGCATCCGAGACCTGCAAGGCTTGGAGGTGGAGTTGGAGCGTTTGATTGCTTGTTGCGAGGGCGGCGTGATCGAGCAGTGCCGTATTATCGAGTCGATGTCCAATCCCCGTTAAGGATGCTAACCGGCCACCCCACAATTTTGGCGGGAGTCCTGTTGAATGAACTGATCATTTATATCGACTATGTGGTGGTTTCGACTCCGTCTTGGCGGTATCAAGAGTCGCAGGTGCAATGACGTAACGCACGCCGTTGAGGGATGAACCAACGCTTGGGCTTTGATGCCTATACCGGCTAGAGCGTTTGCGTTGATCATAGTGATTGACTCTCAGATTCAGTGATAGTCATAGAAGTGGGCATGCTGCTGCCCGTTATTTCCGTCCACACTGTTAACTGTGGCAGGATTAAAATGACATGCCTTCAGACACCTGAATCAGCATTTCTTCAACTAGATGTGTGCCGTGAGACGTAGTGACCATTGCCAGTGGGCTTTTTCCCAAAAAACGGGCTTTGGGTTTGGAAAGCCATTGTTTGGCCTTCCCTTCGTCCCCGAACATGATCTCGGCCATGGCGGTAATGTGTGCGAACCGGAACAGGCGATCGCTCTCATCCGACGTTAAAAGCTGATCGCTTGCCAATTTTGTTTTGAGCGTTTTGGGGTGAATGATTATGTCGCGTTCTTGCGGATTTACGGTGCCATCAGCACAAAGCGATGAAATCAGGCCGGCCGAAAAGCCAGCTACTATCATGTCGTGAATGTCTTGATCCGAAGCGTTGGAAGGGATATGGAGATACGCAGCCAACCGCTTGCGGTAAGCATGATAGGCATCCTCACGCAGGACTCCAGCAAACATCGGCCGTACTGATATTGCACTGTTCATGGGCGTCAGCACTAATGTGCCATTCGCTATCGTTAGCTCTAAATGATCACCAACACCTAACCCCATTTGGTCAAGCAACTCTGGAGGTAGGTCAATGATGATGTCGCCAGTACCGTCCTCAGTATTCTGGCACTTGACTATCCAATGCTCGCTCATGATTGTCCGGCCCTCATCCGCGACTAGAGAATGACACACATCATTATGCTCGGGCGCAGAGCTGACCAAAGGAACGTGCACTCCTCCAGTAGACATGCACTGCCGCTGCTCGAACGCCGGATAGCGAGTGCAACAGCAAAAAATGGGGCAATGGCTTTGCCGCCTTTCCACCGTCACATGGTTACGAGCTTGGTAACCGTCCGGCCAAGTCATCTACCCAGCCCTGCAAAGCGAAGACATGGTGTGCACTTAAATTAAGTGGACACCAGTTCTAGCCTTTTAAGCGGGTATTTCATGCAGCCAACACGCCGTTCCTATTCCAAATCCTTTAAAGCCCAGATCATTCAAGAGTGCGCCCAACCAGGCGCTTCGGTTGCCAGCGTCGCGCTCGGTCATAGCCTCAACGCAAACCTCGTCCACAAATGGATTCGGCTGCAAGCGCAGAAAATCCCGGCGCCGCCACCTGCATTTATTCCGTTAGCCATGCCGCTGGCCGGGGCGAACTCCCATCCAGCATCATCGAATATCTGCGTTGAAATACAGCACCCGCGCGGCATCATCAAAGTGAACTGGCCCACTGAAAGTGCTGCCGCCTGCGCGGCTTTTCTTCGAGATATTCTGCGATGATTCGCATCGACTCTATCTGGCTCGCCACCGAACCGATGGACATGCGCGCAGGCACCGAAACGGCGCTAGCCAAGGTGATCGCGGT
This sequence comes from Pseudomonas sp. PS01303, assembly GCF_029959385.1. Classification (NCBI taxonomy): domain Bacteria; kingdom Pseudomonadati; phylum Pseudomonadota; class Gammaproteobacteria; order Pseudomonadales; family Pseudomonadaceae; genus Pseudomonas; species Pseudomonas sp. PS01303. The sequence goes on along the minus strand of NZ_JASCPK010000001.1, from coordinate 110,564 downwards.
GTTCGGTGCGGCGCAGCCGCACTGCGCTTATCTGTTCGCCAACCGTCGCGCCAATCGCATGAAAGTGCTGGTGCATGACGGCTTCGGAATATGGCTGGCGGCGCGCCGGTTAAACCAAGGCAAGTTCCACTGGCCTGGCATTCGCCATGGTTCTGAGATGGAACTGGATGCCGAGCAACTTCAAGCATTGGTGCTGGGGCTGCCATGGCAACGCGCAGGTTCTGGAGGCTCGATCATACTGCTTTAACGGCTGCCATTAGCCTATCGGTCTATCGTCGCGAAACGCCTGCTCTGGCAAAGTCCGGCGTATGACTTCTTCGCCCAATCTCGACCAACTGTCTCCCACTCAACTGCGCGTCCTCGCAGCGCAGTTGCTCTCGCAAGTCGACACTATGGGCAAGAAAATCAACCGTGATCAAACAGTCATTGAGAAACTGACCCATGAGATCGCCCAGCTCAAGCGTTTGAAGTTTGCCAAGCGCAGCGAGCAGATGAATCCTGAACAGGCCAGCCTGCTAGATGACCTGATCGATACTGATATCGCGGCGATTGAGGCCGAGCTTCAGGCGTTGCAAATAGCACCAACGGCGACCGAGGAAAAGCAAAAGCCCAAGCGCACGGCATTGCCGGCAGAATTTCCGCGAACGTTGATCCATCACGAACCGGACAACACTCACTGCCCATGCGGCTGCGCCCTCAAGCGCATAGGTGAGGACGTTAGCGAGAAGCTGGACTACACGCCCGGCGTGTTCACCGTCGAGCGCCATGTCCGTGGCAAGTGGGTCTGCGATAACTGCGAAACGCTGATCCAGGCACCGGTTCCGGCGCAGGTCATTGATAAGGGCATCCCGACTTCGGGCCTGCTCGCACAGGTCATGATCGCCAAGTTTGCTGACCATCTGCCGCTTTACCGTCAGGAATCGATCTTCGGTCGAGCGGGCCTGGCGATTCCACGTTCAACCTTGGCTCAATGGGTTGGCGTGACCGGAGTTCAGTTGCAGCCGCTGGTCGATGCGCTGCGCGAAGTAGTGCTTGGGCAACAAGTCATCCACGCAGATGAAACACCGGTGCAGATGCTCATGCCGGGAACAAAGAAAACCCATCGCTCCTATGTGTGGGCCTACGCTACCAGCCAGTTCTCGGATGTGGCAGCGGTGGTTTATGACTTCAGCTCCAGTCGCGCCGGAGAGCATGCTCGCAACTTCCTTCAGGACTGGAAGGGCAAGTTGGTCTGCGACGATTTTGGCGGCTACAAGGCCAGCTTTGAACTCGGCGTGACAGAGATCGGCTGCATGGCCCATACACGGCGCAAGTTCTTCGAACTGCACGCTACGAATAAAAGCACGCTCGCCGAGCAAGCCCTGCGCTATATCCAGTTGTTGTACGAAATCGAAAGAGAAGTCAGAGACCTGGAGCCGGATTTACGGCGCCGAATACGGCAAGAAAAAGCCGTACCGGTGATGGATAGGCTGCATGCCTGGATGATCGCGCAGCGTGATCTTGTGCCCGAAGGTTCGGCCATCAGCAGAGCACTCGATTACAGCCTTAAACGCTGGGCAGCGCTGTCGCGCTACCTCGATGACGGGGCGGTTCCCATTGATAATAATTGGGCGGAGAACCAGATCCGGCCATGGGCTCTTGGGCGCAAGAACTGGCTCTTCGCCGGGTCGCTACGCAGCGGAAAACGGGCTGCGGCGATCATGAGCTTGATCCAGTCAGCACGGCTGAATGGCCATGATCCGTACGCCTATCTAAAGGATGTTCTCATGCGCCTGCCGACGCAGCGCGCGAGTGAGATTAACAAGCTGCTGCCGCACATGTGGGCGCCTGTTTAATCGCGCAGGGTGTCTGCCCTGGCATCTACATTTTGCGCCACACCAAAGCAGGAATTGCTCGGATGTAAATTAGTTCGCTGACCAACTCAATCAGCGTTTGAGTAATGACTGCTGCCGCAGCGAGCCCTCTGATTTCCTCGGGCAAGGCCAATGCCAATGGCAGAACCACTAATGAGTTTCGTGTCGAACTGCTGAAAGCGACTGATCTTGCCGTGCTGGCCGGTAACTTAAACGCCCGAGCCACCAGCGCACCTACCACCGGTGCCAAGAGCGTGAAACCAATGTAGGCGGGAATAACAGGCAGCAGCTTGTCGATGTCTCTGACCACCGTTGAAATCTGAGCGCCGATCACTACGACCAATACAGCCGCCATAGCCGGTACAGGCATCCAGGCCCATGCGTTGTTCCAGCTTTCAACGATGCGTGATCTCTTTGCCCCGGCAGCTGTTGCTACCGCTAAGACCAAAGGCAAAGCGATCAGCATCACAAAGGCCTCAACAAATGGGCCTATAGAAATGACCACTGTTGAGTCGTTACCCAGCATGAAGGTCAGGTACACCGGCAGCAGCACAAGCTGCATCAAAAGAAGCAATGGGGTGGCCGCCAGAGTGAGTTTGGAGTCGCCTTTACCGATATGGGTAAAAACCACCACATAGTCGATACAAGGCGTCAGCAAGACCAACAGGGCACCCACCAAAATCGCCGGGTGATTGGTTATCCCCATCGTCAATGCCCAAACCAGCAAGGGGATGGCCACGAAGTTGGCTGTGAGCAGCGCTGCCATGAAACGCTTATTTGCGAGGCCATTACGGAGATCCAAGAACGGGATCTGTAGAAACATGGCGTACATCAGCACTGCGATGGTGGGTGTCACCGTCGACCCTAATGCTTCAGACGCATTGGGGGCGAGCAGGCCTCCGAGGGCCGCGACAATGACCGCGACGAAGTAAATGGGAATCTGGTTAGTCTCTAGCTGTTCTCTGTCCACAAAATGCCCTTCAAGCGCGTGAAATTATTTTCTGAAGACAGGTTAATATCTGTAGCTGCTACAGGTTCAAGAAAATGCTTGGGGAGTTTGCATGTCAGGAATCGGGGCGCTGTCGAAATCAACGGGTTGCCACATTGAAACGATTCGCTACTACGAGAAAATAGGCCTTTTACCTCCCGCCCTGCGGTCGACTGGGCGGCATCGAATCTATACTGAAAAGCATCGATCAAGACTCGTCTTCATCCGGCAGAATCGTGAATTGGGTTTCCCGCTCGAAGATATCCGAGAACTCATCGCGCTCGCAGCAGATGCTGATCGTCCGTGCGCTGACGCGCTTTCGGTGGTCAAGAAGCACCTAGCGGAAGTAGAGTCGAAGGTAGCAAAGCTTCAGCAAATCCGGGTAGAGCTGCTCTCAATGGCAGGTATGTGTGAGTCAACATGCCTAGGTTTGAACACTCCAGACTGCACGATTGTTGAGTCACTTTTTGAACCTGCTGCTGGGGTTCGCTCTGGTTGCTGCTCCTAGACGAGTCAAGAGCATAGGGGGAGCAAGCTGCCATCGAAACCGAATAGCGCGATAGCCTCGACAGGGTGTTTCGAGCGTCCGTCTACACCAAACGGGCTGGTACAAGATGTGTTCGGCAGACGCTTACCGAGCTTGAGCGTGATCTGGCAACTACACGAAAAGGATATGACATGAACCCTGATGAGCTTTATGTTTCCGTCGACGTCGAGACTTCTGGACCTATACCAGGCGAATACAGCCTGCTTTCCATTGGAGCTTGCCTTGTAGATCAACCTGCCACGTCCATCTATCTTGAACTACGACCTGACAGTCCAAAACACGACCCAGAAGCACTGGCAGTATCGGGGCTGAGTCTGGAGAAGCTGGAGCGCGAAGGACTCACTCCGCAACAGGCGATGCTGACATTTGGTGAATGGCTGAAATCATCCTGCCAAACGGGGCAGAAGGTCATTTTCGTAGGACTCAATGCACCGTTTGACTGGTCATTCGTCAACTACTACTTCCACAAATACTTGGAAACCAACCCCTTTGGTTTTACCGCTATCGACATGAAGGCCTACTTCATGGGAGCTGTAGGTTGCAGCTGGCAGGAAACAAAATCATCCAAGATGACCGCTGCGCTGAAGCCACTCAGCGAACCGAACCATAACGCATTGGATGATGCTCGCTTTCAGGCAGAGCTCTTCGCGCTAATGCTGGCGGGTAAGGGTAACCGCTGACGCCTCCCATGGCACTGACTTGAAGCTTATCTAAGCCAAGTTGCTTCAACATATCTGCCGCCCCTGAACGACCAAGCCTTGATGCCTTCTGGTTTTTCGGACTTGCCAACGATAACGGCTATTGGGTGCGGTAGATCCTGCGTGTAACGCGCAGCAAATCTGGAGAAACTTCCTATGTCTGCCGGAGAAATCACCGGAACAGATTGGGGATGCGTATGCCAATAGCCCACCAGACGTAACCCTTGTTCGTTGGCAGCTTGGATCTCCTGACGGCACCGCTCCGCATCCAACTCTAGCCAAGACCAGCCTGACCGATCGGCGCGATGAGGCAACGTGGCCAAGGCCAGCAGCAACCCTTTCGGATTAACCGGGTTGACGAATAACTGTCCCCCTCGCTCCACGCCAAAGAGGCCCTGCCGATGACTATCCAAGATGTCCGCGACAGCTTGCGACACCAATAGCTCGGAATCCACCTCCGCCCATCTCCAGCGCCAAGCGATATCCGTCATACCATTTCATCCTTATGTTCCGGCCATCCGCGCTCGAGTAGGAGTTGCTGCGCCCCCTCTGGAAGTTTGGGCCCATGGTATTGGCCTCCTAGGCTCGGCACATCTTCAGGCCTGTAGATACTGCTGACCCAAGATGCAGTGGTGATGTTGCAGGTCAATGCACGTAAAGCCGTGTGCGACACCATAGAGGCGATATTGGTCATCCCCAGCGATCCGCCTGGAATAAAGCTCTCCCCACAAGCGGGCAGTGGAACCACACCTCCTCCCGGCCACTCGGTAAACTTATGAAGAAAATCGCCGATGTCCGTGAATAAATGACGGCCATCAAAGGTACCGGCTGGTGCGAATAGCGCGTGGCCTACCTGGGTATACGGTTCGCTCCAGGCTTGTAAAAGTCCCCAAGAAACGCCGCTGGATTTGGCTCGCCATACAGTGACCTCCGACTGCCAGTCCGCTGTCGTAATCACCACAAGATCTGCGTTATCGAACACTTCTGGTTTGCTGCTCATAACTACTTCGGCGAAAGTCGAATAAGCGGTGCATTCTGTAGTCGGAAGATCTAACAGAATCTTGTCCCTCAACGCTGAGGCTTTCAGTCTCCCTAGGCTATCCGCTCCCAGAACGTGCCGCCCCAGATTGGCTGACACCAAAGTGTCAGGATCGATGAGGGTAAGGTGGCCGACACCGGATCGTGCCAATTGTATTGCCACCGCACTGCCTAATGAGCCAACGCCAACACAAACGACTCGAGCATTTTCAAGGTGCTGTGCAGTGCCACTTATATCGCGGGACAGAATGGACGCTCGATCAAGCACGTCCAGGGCAGTTGCGCGGACAAGTGCCGGAGGATGTGCATTTGCGATAGCTGGCCGCCGGCGCGCTGTACGCAAGCCGAATTTTGCCCCCCGCTCCTGCTGTACGCCGAGCGAGCGCACATTGAGACAATATGTTGGAGCACCTGCCCCTCCTGGAAGCTCCAGAACAATCCATCGACTCGCCAACGTTCCATGCAGCTCAAACCATGCCAGCAATTGCTCGGCATCGTCAGGTTGAAGGTGTGGCTTTAGCCACAGCAATAAATCTTCTGGATCCGGGGTGCGGATATCCGGATAAGTCTGAAGCTTGACGTAAAAACCGGGAGTTTCGGCCGCGCGAATGACAGCGGAGCGCCCGACAACCCGCCGGTAATGCCCTTTGAGTGCTGCTACATTCGATGCTAACCAAACCGTTTCCTGACCGGATGGCACAGCCCGGCGCGGATCGCTGAGCGCAAACAACTGCGAGGCAGTCTGAGGTCGATCCAACAGTAAGAGGTTCTGGAATGACTGACCGTGCTGAAACGACCAGTAGGTAGTGATCTCATTCTGAAATTCGATATCGCGCGTTGCCTGGCTTGATCCCATCTTGGACAACGAAACAATCTGGGCCAAGCGAGCAAGGCTGTCCTCTACCACGACCTCTGGGGAGCCCATGATGGGGCGTTCCTGAAAGCCATGAAGGCAAAGCCCCGACTTGGTGGCATGCGGCCAAACCAGCCATGGAGAGGGTTCGACGTTCAGCCGCAAGAGTCCACGGGGAAAGTTGGAGGGGAAACCAATACGCAGACGCCGCTCCTGCCCCGTGTAATCGATGGGCAAGGGGAAGTGAAAGCACGCCGCTTCGTCAGCCCGCATGGGTGCGAGCTGGAGCAATGCATCGGCTGCATCCTGACCTAGGGTATTTCGCAGCGCGGCGATTCCGCGCTGCAATGGCGTCTTAAGAGGATCAGCCAAGGCGTCCAACTGGCTTTACGCTCGACTGAGAGGTTCCGCCACCGCTGGCCCCTCCGAAGAGCGAACCCATCGAAGCAGAGTTTCGAGTAGTGCCATCCGGTCGGCCGGGCATAGTCCAATTCGCAGGGATCTCATTGTTCACTGCCGTAATGAATGCCGGTGCAATACCGAAATTCTTTTTCACTGCCTCGGCAAAGGAATCGTTGGATTCAAAACTTTCCAAACCCAATGAAACAGATGCACTGGCGTCCGCATGCCATTTGGCAAATGCTTGGCGATAGCCTTGCCCCTCGCCCGGTCGATTCCACTTCTCTGCAAAGTTTTCGCCGTTATCGGCAGGGTTGCAGACATAGCAGTCGCTACCTCTCTGCCCGATGTGCTGCGGCATCCTGCGAACGATTTCCAAAATTGCATCGAGCGGTGCCAGAGGCTTCGCCTGCGACTCCTTTACGACATCCAGGTATGCGTGCGTGGCCAGGGTGGTGATGACCGCAGATATTGGGCGAGTATCAGCGCTCCTTGTCTTAATGGCCCATTCATCGCGATGCCGCTTGAGCAGCTTAATGGTTGCACGCAGGGGATCTTGATCGATGTAATCCTGATAATGCGGCAAAGGATCTTGTGTCGCGGCATCAAGCATCCGCTGGCTTTTGGCAACTACCAAGCTTTCCAGAGAGATCTCTTGGGCAGAAGCAACCTGCAACCAATTCGAGTAAGGGATAGGGCTGCTTGCTTTCCACCCTGTGACCCGATCCGGAACCTCCAGCTTACCTTCGCCGTTTGCTTCGCCATTTCCGTTGATCGCGCGGGCAGGCGTGACATCGATGTGGAAACCTGGATTTTCGTCGGCATAAACGATCCGGATGCCACGACGTAATTGCTTAACTTCTTCTTGGACGCGGGAGCCTTCCCTAAAACGCTGCTCAATCGCTTCTAGAACTTCCTTCGCACTAGCGCCTTGAGCGTGAGGGAGCCAGATAATCGCGTCCGCATCAATGGTGTCCAGATCCGCAGGCGCGCCGGGGATTGGCTTGATGGTCGTTTTCAGCCGCATCGAGCCTTGCACAAAGATATGGGCCTCAGCGAGCAGCGGGTTGTCGGAAGCCGAGAGGATTTTTTCCAGTTGGGAGTAGCGGTCATTAATTTTTTCGTACTGCGCTTCCGACAGCGAGATTTCCCGCGCAGCGCGAAGCAGAAAATATTCCCAACTGCTGCGCTTGGTCTGTTCGTTGCTCAAAAGCATTTACCTAGCCTCCTGGGCCACCAAGCCCAATTGCAGTGTTTGCGTAAACCGATCTTGGTTTTCTTTGTCCCGATCGAAGATCAGGTATGTATGTTGATGCTGTGTTGTGAGCAACGCGCCAAACTCGATGGCCAATGCCGCAGGAATGGCGGCGAAGACGTGGATAGGGTCAGGAGTCAGAGCCTCAAGCTGGCTCAGTCGTATTTGAAGTGCGTCACGAAAGGCATGAATCACCCGACGGTTTTGTACCATCGCATAGCTTGGCTCTGGGATCGACAGCTCTGCAATACGTGCACCGGGCAGAGCTTCGGCCACGTCGCGAACTGGAACTTGCGCAGAAATGGAGAGCACAAGCGCCAGTGGCCCGTCGCCGTCGGGGGGAGGTGTAAACAAAAAAGCGGGCGGCTCAGCGGACTGATCTGGCCAGCGCAAAAGATGCTCGCGGTGAAAGGAGAAGATCAAGCGCTTGGAACGGTCGCCGATACTCTGGCCCAACATCATCAAAGCCGGAATGTCGGCCAAGCCGACTACTGCTAGCGCAGGCGAGTCGCCATAGGTGCCGCCGCGACGCTTGAGTTGCTGCTCCAGCTCATACTGGACGCTGTCTTTGACGTTCTGCCAATAGGTAGTGTCCCTGCCACGTGGTCCGGGCGCAGCGAAGGTGATTTTGATGCCTTGATCGAAGGCGGTTAATCCCTCGGCGGACATCGCAGTCAACAGATCGCGAACGGGGATATCGTTGATCGTCTGAAAATGCTGACTCTGGACGATGAGCGGAATGGCTCTGCCACCATCGGGGGTCGTTGCCGCGAGCCGGATGCGTTCCAGGTACGCTTGGTGTAAACCACTCAAATCATTTTCAGGATACCCATCTGCGTCACGATCAATTTTGTCATGACAACCTGGGCACAGGAGCATCAGATTAGCGGTATTGTTTGTGTGCGCCTCAGCATCATGATCCGCGCGTCCCCGAGGGCCTTTGGGACTGGCGGGCAGGATATGCGCCACTTCGCCCCATTTCATTGGCTTGCCGGCACGATAATCGAACGTCAGATCCGTGCCGCACAGTTCACAATGACCAGCGGTCTGTGTCCATACGATCCGCTTCGTCTCATCATTTGTGTTGAAGCGCCCGCTTGCGGGTTTAGCGTCTTCTTGTTCTGCCATTCCGACCTACCCCAGAGAAACATCCATGATTGAAAACGATGATGGCAAGATAAGATCATATTAAGGTCATTCGCCTCGATTTCAAGAGTGATCTGAGGGTGACGAATGCTGAGTCGGCTTTGAGCAGGATGCTGTTTGTGGCTCATCGAAACACAGTAGGGCAGCGTTCGTTTTTCTGGCAAGTGCTGGTGGGTAACGGCACTGACCACAGCGTATGTATCGAAATTAGCGAGTTTATGCAAAAGACATAAACTTGCTAATTTCGATACATACCGCGCGTAGGACTGATGAAAACGGGCTGTGCAGTTCAAACGAGGCTGCAAGCGCAGCCCCTTTTGTATGCATTTTTACGCGTCAGTGCTTGCCAGGCTCAACGGACAAGTGTCGACGACGCATGAGGTGATAGGCCGCCGGGATCACAAACAGCGATAGCAAGGGCGCCGTAACCATACCTCCAATCATCGGGGCGGCAATGCGGCTCATCACCTCGCTGCCGGTACCGCTTCCCAAAAGTATTGGCAACAAACCAGCGATAACCACCGCAACGGTCATGGCCTTGGGTCGAACGCGCTGCACAGCGCCTTCACGAATCGCGGCCATTAACCCGTGTTCTGTGTTGTCACCGAGGTCTTGACGCTCGGCCCAGGCATTTTTCAGGTAGAGCAGCATGATCACGCCAAATTCTGCAGAAACACCGGCCAAGGCGATAAAGCCGACCCCGGTGGCGACCGACAGGTTGAATCCCAACAGATAGAGAAACCATGCCCCGCCCGTGAGAGCGAATGGCAGCGTGGCCATAATCAGCAAAGCCTCATCAAGGCGTGCAAATGTCAGGTAGAGCAACACGAAGATGATCAACAGCGTGGCAGGCACCACCAGTTTGAGTCGTGCGTTGGCCCTTTCAAGAAACTCGAACTGACCTGAGTAGCTTAAGCTCATGCCGGGCTGCAACTTTACCTGCTCACTGACGACCCGGCGTAGATCGACCACCACGGAGGCAATGTCCCGGCCATGCACGTCGATGTACACCCAGCCTGAAGGCCGTGCGTTCTCACTCTTGAGCATTGGCGGCCCGTCGTTGACCTTGATCTTCGCCACGGTGCCAAGGGTGATCTGGCTGCCTAGTGGGGTGTAGATCGGTAACTGCTCCAAAGCACCGAGCGAATCCCGCCACTCCCGAGGGTAGCGGACGTTGATTGGGAAGCGTGCAAGCCCTTCAATGGTCTCGCCGACATTTTCACCGCCGATAGCGCCGGCCACGATCGACTGCACATCGGCGATATTCAGTCCGTAGCGGGCGGCGGCTTTTCGGTCGATATCCACGTCGATGTAACGCCCACCGGTTAATCGCTCGGCCAAAGCCGAACTGACACCGGGTACGCCCTTAGCCACTCGCTCGACCGCCTGAGTCGCGGCATCAATCTCCGTCAGATTGGTGCCGGCAACTTTCACCCCAACAGGACTCTTGATCCCCGTAGCCAGCATGTCGATACGGTTGCGAATCGGCGGTATCCAGATATTGGTCAGCCCAGGAACTCGCACCACTCGATCCAGCTCTTCCACTAGCTTTTCCTGAGTCATGCCTGGACGCCAATGCTCCTGCGGCTTGAACTGGATGGTGGTTTCGAACATCTCCAACGGCGCCGGGTCGGTGGCAGTTTCAGCACGACCGGCTTTACCAAAGACATGTTCGACCTCCGGCACGGTCTTGATCAGGCGGTCGGTCTGTTGCAGCAGTTGCGACGCTTTCTGCGCCGACAATCCCGGCAGAGCCGAAGGCATATAGAGCAGGTCGCCCTCGTCCAACGGTGGAAGAAACTCGCCACCCAAGCGCGACATTGGCCATAATGCGCTGATAAAAACCAGCAACGCGACCAGCAGCGTGATCTTCGGTCGTCGCAAGACTGCATCCAGAGCCGGCTGGTAGATCCGGATGAGCCAGCGGTTCAACGGGTTCTGTTGTTCACTGGGAATTCGTCCCCGAATCCAGTAGCCCATCAACACCGGCACCAAGGTCACTGACAATCCCGCCGCCGCGGCCATGGCGTAGGTCTTGGTGAAAGCCAGCGGGCCGAATAGCCGCCCCTCTTGCGCTTGCAGGGTGAACACCGGAATGAACGACAGCGTGATGATCAACAAACAGAAGAACAGTGCTGGTCCTACCTCCGCCGCCGCTTCAGTCATCACGTGCCAATGACGTTCACCTTTCAGTTCCTCCCCAGGATTGGCCGCGTGCCAGGCCTCAACCTTCTTGTGCGCGTTTTCAATCATCACCACGGCAGCGTCGACCATGGCGCCGACGGCGATGGCAATCCCGCCCAGGGACATGATGTTGGCGTTGATCCCTTGATAGCGCATCACGATGAAGGCAATCAGTACCCCCACCGGCAGGGAGATGATTGCCACCAGAGATGAACGCAGGTGCCAGAGAAAGATCCCGCAGACCAACGCGACGACGATGAACTCTTCGATTAGCTTGTGGCTGAGATTTTCCACGGCGCGGTCGATCAGCTTGCTGCGGTCGTAGGTGGTGACGATTTCCACCCCCGCCGGCAAGCTGCTTTTCAACTCGTCGAGTTTGGTCTTGACCGCCGCAATGGTTTCGCGAGCATTCTTGCCGCTGCGCAGAATTACCACACCGCCAACCGTCTCGCCTTCGCCGTCGAGTTCGGTGATGCCACGCCGCATTTCCGGACCCAACTGGATCGTGGCGACATCGCTAAGGGTCACCGGCACACCGCCCGATCCCAGCTTGAGTGGGATCGCCCGAAAATCATTGAGCGTTTTCAAGTAGCCGGAAGCCCGCACAATGAACTCGGTCTCTGCCATCTCTAGGACGGCGCCGCCGGTTTCCTGATTGGCCTTGCCGATCGTTTCGGTCACCTCGGCCTGCGTGATACCGAGGCTGGCCAATTTGAGTGGATCAAGCTGCACCTGGTACTGCTTGACCATCCCACCCACGGTGGCCACCTCGGCAACATTGGGCAGAGTCTTGAGTTCGAACTTGAGGAACCAGTCCTGAAGTGCACGAAGTTGCGCCAGATCGTGTCCGCCACTGCGATCTACCAGCGCGTACTGGAAAATCCAGCCAACGCCTGTCGCATCTGGCCCCAACGCCGGTTTGGCGCTGGCCGGCAAGCGACTTTGTATTTGGCTCAGGTACTCCAACACCCGCGAGCGGGCCCAATACAAGTCAGTACCGTCTTCGAACAGCACATAGACAAAGCTGTCACCAAAGAAGGAGTAGCCGCGCACGGTCTTGGCGCCAGGCACCGAAAGCATGGTGGTGGCCAACGGATAGGTCACCTGGTTCTCGACAATCTGCGGTGCCTGTCCCGGATACGGGGTGCGGATGATCACCTGAACATCGGAGAGATCCGGCAGCGCATCAATGGGCGTGCTCTGCACCGACCAGATGCCCCAAGCCGTGACAAAAAGTGTCGCCAGTAGCACCAGGAATCGGTTGGCCACTGACCAGCGAATCAGGGCGGCGATCATGGCTGGCTCCCCGATTTGTCTAGACGCTCAACACGCAGGCCATCGTCGGTCTGACTCACCGCAACCCGAACCTTATCGCCCGTTTTGAGGCCCAGCATCAGCGCCGGAGTAGCGAGTGGGAACGTCATCGTCATGCCAGGCATGCCCAACGTTTTGAAGGGACCATGGGCGAGTGTGACTTCTTTGTCGTTGATCTCAACGATCTGCCCATCCGCCTCATGAAAACTGGAGACTGCTGCGCTGGGTGGTGACTCTTCCTCCGAGCTTGCAACGATGCCCTTGAGACTGGCCTCCGAGTCGAGCAGGAACTGGCCAGAGGTAACCACCTTCTGGCCCTCTTCCAGACCTTTCAAGATCGCCGTCTTGTCATCGTTTTCCTGCCCGATCAACACTTCAACAGGACGATAGCGGCCAGCGTCTTCAGCAAGCATCACCAGAGCACGTCGACCGGTGCGAATGACGGCCTCGCTCGGCACCCACAACACACTTTGCTCCGTTGAACGATTGAGGCTCACTCGTGCGGTCATACCCGGCCTGAGACGGCCTTCTGGGTTGGGTAACTCGACGCGTACGCGAAGGGTGCGGCTATCCGGATTGGTTTCCGGAAGAATCGCGCTGACGACGCCCTTGAGCACAACCCCAGGGAACGCGGGCAAATGCGCCTCTGCCGTTTGCCCCATGAGGATCGATCCAGATTCAGTCTCCGGAACGGCCAAGGCCAGCCAGACGCTACTCAAACCATTAACGCGTGCCAGTGTCTCGCCGGCGGCCACCGTCATACCCTCGCGCACATTGAGCTCTTGCAGCACACCACTAATAGGGCTGGTGAGGGTCAGGTTTGGTTGGACTTTGCCACTGCGCTCTACTTGAGCAATTGATGCCGCCGGCATCCCGGTGAGCCGCAAGCGCTGGCGAGCCACTGCCAGCAAGCCTGTATCGCCACTGCGCTTGAGTGCGAGAAATTCCTCCTGAGCCGCAGCCCACTCAGGTACAAGGATATCCGCCATGGCGGCATTGGCTTTGATCACGTCGCCAGGAGCATGGGCATACACGCGCTCGACGAAACCCGCCGTACGGGCTTGAATGACGGCGACGTCCCGTTCGTTGAAAGCCAACACTCCGACAACGTCCAGACTCGAAGCAAACACACCTCGACTGACGGTAGCCAGTCGCACACCGAGGTTCTGGGTCAGGCTTGGATCAATGCGAACAGTGTCACTGTCCCCCTTGCTATCCGCGTACTGAGGGACCATTTGCATGTCCATGAAGGGCGACTTACCCGGCTTATCGAATTTCTGTTGTGGGTACATGGGGTCGTACCAATACAGAACTTTGCGATCGACTGATGACTCAGGCTTCTGCTCCGGTGCTGCATCCGGTACCGAGCTCACCCTCGGTTGGGCCAACCAGTAACCACCGGCAACCCCCAAAGCAACTGAGATGCTGACAACAAATACCCCTTTCCGTGTTCTAGAGATCATTGAGCGGACTCCCCATAGGCGAAATACAGGCGAGCGCTGGTGAGAGCACGCTGCTCTTCAACATCAATCTGCTTGAGACGGGCTTCGATAAGCTCGCGCCGAGCAGCCACGACGGAGTTCAAATCGCCTTTGCCGGCGCGGTAGCTGGCCATGCTGAGCTCGACCTTCTCCTTGGCCAGAGGCAGCAGACTGTCCAGGGTTCGGCGAACGGCACGATTCAAGCGTTCATAATCGGCCAGATCGTCCTCCAGTTGCTGGGTATGCTTGCGTGACAGGGCTTCCCGCTCGGCCTCTAGCTGGTTGAGTTCAGCGTGCTTGGCCGCAATTTTGGGGTTTTGCCGAGAGTCAGGAAACAGTGGTAGATCCCAGGAAAATTGCACGCTGACCATGTCGCCGAACTGTCGGCCGCGATTCTGATAGTCGACTTCCCAGCTCCAATCCGACTGTTTTTCCGCTTCGGCTTCACGGACCTTGGCTTGCGCTTCGCGGGTCATTGGCGCAAAAGCTGCCAATTCTGGGTGATGTTGCAGCTTATGAGAGTAGTCAGAGGCTTCGACAGGCCATTCAGGCAAGCTGCCCACAGGTTTGTCATTGGCGGCTGGTCCAATCCAGCGCTTCAGGGCAGCTCGGGCCTGCGCTCTCTGACGAATCAGATCGTCCTGCTGCTCTTCCAGTTGTGCCGCTTCCTGTTTGGGCGTTACTGCATCAGCAGGTTGAGCGCGGCCACCGGCAATTTGTGCCCGGACGGTATCGGCCAGCAGACGGTTTTCTTTGTAGAGGTCCTGAAACAGAGTGTCTTTACGCTCAACCGAGTAGCTGTTGATCCAGGCCAACGCCGTGGCCTGACGAACCTTTAGACGTTCGACCCGGCGCTCAGCGGCGGCGCGTTCAATGGCCGCATCAGCGACCTCGATTCGGGCTTTGCGCTTAGCGCTGCTGGGCATCTCCTGACTGACTCCGACCATTCGCATAGTCATGAAGTCTTGGTCGATGCTCCAGCGATCCGGCCCCCCAATGGGGTAGTTCTGTACGCCTAGCAGCAACTTGGGATCGGGTAGTTCACCAGCGGGGATGGCCGCACTACTGGCAGCCTGAATTTTCGCGTCTTGTGCAGTCAGCGACGGCGCATTGTTTTCAGCCAGCTGCAAAGCTTCATCGAGTGTCAATGCGGCAGCGAGACTCGGCAATGCCAGTACGCTTGCCGCCAGGCCGGCCACGAGGGACCACCCTGTGCAATAGCACTTGGAGTTCATGTTCACGATTCCTGTGATGATCCACTGCGCGCTTCATCAGACATGCACGCAGATATGCCATCCCGCTAACGCGGAATGAGGCTCAGTGTGGTACAGGAATCAAATGCGGGGCGGTCGCCATACCCCTGAAGGGGTTTGGACAGGATGGGAGTCTATGGAGATGGACGCTTCGA
The DNA here is from genome assembly GCF_029959385.1 of Pseudomonas sp. PS01303. Taxonomy (NCBI): domain Bacteria; kingdom Pseudomonadati; phylum Pseudomonadota; class Gammaproteobacteria; order Pseudomonadales; family Pseudomonadaceae; genus Pseudomonas; species Pseudomonas sp. PS01303. The sequence continues at coordinate 95,400 of NZ_JASCPK010000001.1, read as the reverse complement.
GGGGGCTAGATAGGGGGACCAGAGGCTTGATGATAGAGACTTGCAGCATGCCGCCGGTCTTACACTCCTGGCCCGGCTTGCAGGGTTTACCATGCTCGGTGGGACTTTTCATGTCATGGCAGCAGTCTTGGCCCATGCCGTCCATCATCGCCATGCCCATGGTTTGCATGGGACACGGCTCTGTCGGCGCCTGAACACCCGCCATCCCACTGAGGGGAAGCGCCAAGCTAATCAGGAATATCAGGCAAAACCGTACATAGCGTGTCATGGACTGAAGTGTAGCCAGTAGAAATGGTGCTAACAATCCCGTTCCCGGCTTCTTGGTTAGCTGCCAGAAACCTCTATTGCGCGCTCATTTCCATTTCAGGACTTAGCGTGCCTAACCATGCGACCAGACAGATGATGAGGATTGCCATCAGGAATTCGAATTTCATGCTGCGGCGCAAGGCATTAACCGCTACAGAGTATTGACCATTGCGAACTGAGCGCTCCAACTGCGGGCTTAAGTGAAAGCGGTTCAGTGTGGCTAAAACGATCATCCCGGCAAAGAGCAGGATCTTCAAAAACAGCAGCTGACCATAGGTACTCAGCATGACCTCATCAAGGTTTGGACCGACGATGAAAAGGTAATTCACGACTCCCGTTACGCTTATGATCGCAACAATCACACCGCCGGCCGACTCAAAGCCAGTCAGCACGCGGGCAAGAATTCGTGCTTCCTCCTCGCCCTTCAGCGATTTCAACCGCAGCAGTAGAGCGAAGGCCGCTAGAGCACCCAACCAGCCACCTGCCGCTAATAAATGGAAAATATCGCTCAGAAAATGCCAGTAGCGGCGGCTGCCTTCGTCCATGGCACCGTGCCCTGTCCAGGCTAGCGTGGCCAACGCGATTGCTCCACACACGGTGACGATCCAGAGGCTGGGTGTCGGAAATCGTTTGTTCAACGCGACGCCCATAATTGCCCCAACCAAGGCGGCTATTCGGACCATCCAGGTCAACCCAACGTCGGTGCCCATGATGACCATTTCAAAAATGTGGTGATGTAGCTCCATAAGCTCCGATACACCGCTCATTGCTTTCGCAAGCAACAACATCGAGGCAAGGGACAGAGCTACACCTGCAACAGAAGTACCGTAAAGAAGCGACTCAAAATTCAAGACCGTGCCCGATACCCTTTCTTTTCCCCTGAGACTGTACAAGCCAAATATGGCCAATCCAAATAACAACATCAGGTCAAAATAGAGAGCAAAGCGAACCACAATATTTATTGAGTCGCTCATGGATCATTTCACTTTGAAGGAAAAGTTGCCGGTGATCGGGTGGGTGTCCGAGGAGACTGCACGCCATTCAACTTTGTAGGTACCGGTCGTCAGAGGTGCAGCCGGCGTAATCACCATCGTTTTCGGATCACCGCCAGCAGCGACGGCGGCCTTTACACCCATTGGAGAGTTCGGCATGCCAGGCATATCAGTCATGATCAGTTTTGCACCGGAAAACTGAGTGGTGAGATTCTCGGAAAAGTGCAGTTCAATTTTCGAAGGGGCCGCCGCATCCGAGCCTTCCGCCGGAGTGGAAGAAAGGAGCTTTGGATGTGCTTGAGCTACGGCACTCAGAAGCAAACCAGCAGTAAGTGCAACAGCTACGGTCGTAGTTTTAAGGAATGACATGCAAGACTCCTCACAGCAAGAGCTGTTGATTTGAGGTTTGTTTGGGAAGAACTAGTTTGTAATTTTCAATTTAAAACCACTGATGGTTAACTCGGAGCTTCCATCTCTAGTGCAGGTTGAACACGAAAATCTCGCTAAGCCCCAACGTCACAGTGCAAGAACACGATGCCACACGAACGCAAACTGTTCGATTACATTTCAGTCAGCTTGACACGCTGTTTGGGATCGAATTGGCGAAGGTCGCAAGTCTTAGAAACGAGACCGCACGCCGCAAATACTGGGGTATTCACTCATTCAAAAAATTACGAAACTGGATGCAGGCCCAAGTCGCGCTAACGCCGTTGATCACAAATGCGGCATTGCTCAGCTGACCTGCAAGTCAACACTAGGAAACTCGAGATGAAAGGCCGTTTTACCGTCACATGACGTACACCAGATTTTGCCATCATGCGCCTCAATAATTGATCGGGTAATCGACAAACCTAGCCCTGCGTTGCTTGGGCTTCCTTCCCTGCGCGCTGGGTCCACGCGATAAAAACGATCGAAGAGCTTTTCAAGATGTTCGGGGGCAATGGGTTCACCCTGGTTCTCCACGACGACCAATACCGACATCTCCTTCTGGAGGATTTCGACACTGATCATCTTCCCTTCCGAGGTGTAGCGAAGCGCATTAGAGAGCAGGTTAGATATAGCTCTGTGGAGCATAAGGACATCGCCTCGGACGCTGCCCCTTCCTGAAACCTTCAGTTCTATCCCTCGCTCATCTGCCAAAAGACGGTAGTATTCAAGCAGTTTCTCCACGACTTCCACCAAATCTATTGGTTTGTTCTCGTGGGTGATCAGACCATTGTCTGACTTCGCCAGAAATAGCATGTCATCAATCATCCGACTCATACGCTTCAAGTCATCAAGATTTGAGTACAGGTTGTCTTCGTAGTCTTCTATATTCCTTTTTCTTGAAAGCACGACTTCGGTGTGGGTCATCAAGTTGCTTACAGGAGTCCGTAGTTCGTGGGCAATGTCTGCGGAAAAATTCGATAACCGGACAAATGCATCGTCGAGTCTGGACAGCATTGCGTTAAAGGACAGCACCATTTGCTGAAGTTCTTTAGGAACAGGCGCTAAAGGGATGCGCTCTTTTAGTGATTTTGCTGACATAGAGGCGGCGACCCGCGTGACCTGGCGAATAGGCCGCATGCCACTGCTTGCTACCATCCAGCCAAGCGCCGCACTGACCAGCGCGCTAATTACCAGCCCTATCCAAAACCAGCGCTCAAGCGTCTCGAAAAAGGACATATGCTGAGTAACGTCAAAGATCAAAATGACTGTCAACGGCTTGTCTTGCCCCGTCACAACGGCTTGTGCTGTCACGCCACGGAACATCTGCTCTTGCTCCCGCCACTCCCAGACGTTGTTGTTTGTGGTTGTGCGGAACTCCTTCGGAATATCTACCGGACCGGGATCTGCGAACAGCAGCTTGCCTTCACCATCGATTATTAGGGCCGTCAAATCCCGGTGAGCACCCAGCAGCGCTTCCAGCTCAGGCTTAAATTCGCTGAATTGATCGATGGTGTTCAACCCGGACAAAATTCTCTGGGTCGAGTGGAGCTTTTCGTTCAATGCCTGCTGATCCAGCATCTTAAAGTGATGCCGACTGAGGTTGTTGAAACTAAGTCCGGCGACCGTAAGCACGGCCGTTACCGCGAGCATGAACATCAGACTCATGCGAGTTGTCAGGGACATCCGATTCATTCCGACTCCGAATCAGGCGCGTCTAGCATGTAACCCATTCCCCTCGAGGTATGAATCAACTTGACCTCAAAGTCGTCATCTATCTTGGCCCTCAACCGTCTAACCGCAACCTCGATAACGTTGGTGTCGCTATCGAAGTTCATATCCCAAACCTGGGAAGCGATAAGTGACTTTGGCAGCACCTCCCCACGACGTCGCAGCAACAGCTCAAGCAACGCAAACTCTTTGGCCGTAAGGTCGATGCGCTTACCTGCACGAATGGCCCGACGCTTGAGTAGGTCCACCTCCAGATCAGCCAATTTCATGTAGGTTTGCGAAGGCGCGCTGTTACCGCGACGCAGCAACGTTCTGACTCGAGCAAGCAATTCAGAAAATGCGAAGGGTTTGATCAGGTAGTCATCTGCGCCGAGTTCAAGTCCTTTAACTCGATCTTCAACGCGGTCTCTCGCTGTGAGAAAGAGTACGGGGACGTCTTTCCCGGAAGCGCGAACCTTCTGCAGAACTTCCCAGCCATCCAATCCAGGCATCATGACGTCGAGAATCAACAGGTCATACGCTTCGCTCAAAGCGTGCTGAAGCGCCTCTTTTCCATTAGTAAAACGATCAACATTGAACCCCGCCTCGGTGAGTCCTTGCTGCAAATAGATACCTATTTTTGGTTCGTCTTCAGCGACAAGAAGTCTCATGAGGTCGTTCTCTGATAGTGATGAAGCGGAGTCTGCAACGAAAACCGGCAGCCAACCAGCAACTGACAGAAAAGTAATATTGGCTTCAGGTAGATGTCAGCGAGCGCTGTCTAGGGTTCAAGCATGAGTACTTCCTAGTGCTCGACCGACTCTTCAGCATGAAACGTTTAGGAGCCGGAAAACAATTCCATAAGGAGTTGCCCCATGAATCGCCTGAAAATTCTGTTTTTTGTGAGCTCAATACTCGTCTCAGCTTCTGTATGGGCTGAAAGTGGCGGAGACCGGGTTATAGAGCGTATGGAGGGTCTGCGCAACAAGGCAGAAGCTGTCCTGATACAAGCTGAAAACGCTCCTGAAGGTCAGCGTCATGTCCACATGACTGAGCATATGAAGATGCTGGGAGAGCTCATGAGCCAACTCCATAAAGATCATCCAGACGCCTCAATGTCTCCTCAGCAGCACCTCGCCTGGATGGAAAAGCACGACAAAATCGTCGATGACGTTTTGAACCAAATGCAGCGCGAGCACAAATTGATGCTTTCAGAGAATCATCAGTGAAAACCGGCTTCCAATGGGCTTTTTGAACAGTAACGTTAAATACGGCGTCATTTGGACGCCGTGCTTTTTTGAAAACTGACAGAAATGTAGTGTTCAGGTCAGTTAACTGGCAGCTCCATGTCTTTAGCATAGCCAGTGCTCCCACTCCTCTTACTCTCGAGGTCACTATGAAAGCTAAGCTCGTTACCCCTGTCATCGCAGCAATCACTCTCCTCTTCGGTGCTACGGCTATGGCCAGCGCAGGGCATGGGAAAGAGGACATCGGCCAGCCTGGAGTCGCCTCTCAGGTTACTCGTACGGTGGAGGTCGAGATGGGCGATATTTTCTTCAAACCTGAAAGCATCGACGTTAAGCCTGGTGAAACCATTCGATTTGTCCTTCGCAATGATGGTTCGCTGCTGCACGAGTTCAACATCGGCAAAGCCTCTGCTCATGCAGCACACCAAAAAGAAATGGCAAGCATGTTCCAGAACGGGACGCTTAACCCCACCGGTACCGGAAAAACGATGAGCGGTATGAGCCACAGCATGGGTGGAATGAAGATGGTCGGAATGGAGCACAACGACCCGAACAGCGTCCTGATTGAGCCTGGCGCAACCCAAGAGCTGATCTGGACCTTCAACAACAGCACAGGCCTTCAGTTTGCCTGCAATGTGCCCGGACATTACCAATCGGGAATGGTCGGTCAGTTTGACCTGAAATAAGCCTAAGCCGGCTTCTCCCACCGCTTCGACACAGGAGTTGGCTACGCTCTGTTGCAGAGTACACAGTGAGGCTTAGATCATGAGTAACCATCAGCGCCTGGATGGAAACACCACCGCACCATATTGGAGGCGCAAAACAGGCGTTGTCCTAATCATGCTCATTGCGATTGGTGCCTTCTACGTGTTGCGGGAGCATTTCAGCCACGTTTATCCATTTTGGCCTTATCTGATTCTGTTGATCTGTCCATTAATGCATTTTTTTGGACATAGCCATGGCGGACATAGCCATGGCGATCAGGCAGCAACCCACAAGGACAAAGAAGGGAAATAGACATGCCTAACATATCGAGCCACCACGACCACAGTCACGCCCATGCTGCTCCGCTAAATGACGATGATCTACGTGACCCGGTGTGCGGAATGGCAGTCACTTCATCAAGTAAATTTGGTGAGTCTTATCAGGGACAGAAGTATCAATTCTGTAGCCTGAAATGCCAGGAGAAGTTTCGAGCTGATCCTGAACGCTTCAGCAGTAATGTTTCGAGCGCCGAGTCCCGCGTCACCACTCCAGAGCCTGCGGTACAAACAGGCACTGAGTTTACCTGTCCGATGCACCCGGAAATACGCCAGCCCGGACCCGGCAACTGCCCTAAATGTGGCATGACATTAGAGCCGGTCATACCCGCGCTCGATGAAGAAGAAAATCCTGAACTCCGGGATTTCGCCCGCCGCTTTTGGTGGTCGCTGCCATTAACCGTGATAGTGACCTTGCTCGCCATGGCGGGACACACGTTACAACTTTTCCATGGCCCGATCCAAAACTGGATCGAGCTGGCTCTGGCGACACCGGTGACCTTGTGGGCAGGTTGGCCTTTTTTTGTCAGAGGCATAGCATCTATTAGAAATCGCAGCCCAAATATGTGGACACTGATTGGGTTGGGTACCGCCGCAGCATACCTTTACAGCGTCATGGCAACGCTCTTACCTCAAAGCTTTCCGGCCACCTTCATGCAAGATGGACGCATCGGCGTCTACTTCGAAGCCGCAGCGGTCATCATCTCACTCACCTTGCTTGGGCAGATTCTTGAGCTCAAAGCACGATCGCAAACCTCCGCCGCCATCAAGTCCCTTCTCGGCCTGTCGCCCAAGACAGCACGCCGGATCAATACCGATGGACAGGAAGAAGACATTCCTCTCACCCATGTCCACCTTGGAGACCATCTACGGGTCAGACCCGGTGAAAAGGTTCCAGTTGATGGCTCAGTACTGGAAGGTGAAAGTGCGGTGGATGAGTCCATGCTTACTGGCGAACCAGTGCCGGTAATGAAGAGAGCTGGAGATAGTCTGATCGGTGCCACGCTCAATACACATGGGAGCTTAGTAATGGAGGCGCAGAAGGTCGGCGCCGAGACCATGCTGTCACAGATCGTACAGATGGTCGCTCGGGCTCAGCGATCCAAAGCACCAATGCAACGAATGGCCGACTCGATTGCCGGCTACTTTGTGATGGGTGTTATCGCGATTGCGATACTGACATTTGTTGGTTGGGGGCTTTTTGGCCCTGAGCCCAGCTGGGTGTTTGGTCTGATCAACGCTGTCGCCGTGCTGATCATCGCTTGCCCCTGTGCGTTGGGTCTTGCTACGCCCATGTCGATCATGGTTTCGACAGGTAAAGCAGCCAGCATGGGCGTGCTGTTCAGGGATGCCAGTGCCATCGAAAACCTATGCAAGATCGACACACTGATTGTCGATAAGACAGGCACCCTGACAGAGGGACGGCCAGTGTTTCACAGTGTGGAGGCCACACCCAGTTTCAATCCCCACGATGTTCTTCAGCTTGCTGCCAGCCTTGATCAGGGCAGCGAACATCCCTTGGCTCATGCAATCGTCGATCACGCCCGAACCGAGAACATTAAGCTCACCAAGCCAGGATCCTTTGAGTCTGGTTCAGGTATCGGGGTCAGTGGCATCGTTGATGGCAAGAAGATCCAACTGGGGAACACCGCGTTGATGGAAGCCGCAGGTGTCAGCACCAAGCCCCTACAAAAGCGTGCAGAGTTGTTGCGACTTGACGGCATCAGCATCATCTACCTCGCAGTCGACGGGGTATTGGCAGGGTTGTTGGCAGTATCAGATCCGATTAAGCCGACCTCCAAAGAAGCAGTCACCAAGCTCAAGGCTGATGACATCAAAATCATCATGGCTACTGGCGACGGGCTCACCACCGCTCGGGCTGTCGCCAGGGAGATGGGGATTGAAGAAGTCCACGGTGAAGTGAAACCTCAGGACAAGGAGCGTCTGGTCGCAGACCTTCAGCAAAACGGCCGGAAGGTCGCCATGGCCGGTGACGGTATCAACGATGCACCAGCCCTGGCGCGAGCAGATGTGGGCATTGCCATGGGGACAGGGACTGACGTTGCGATGAATAGCGCGCAACTCACGCTAGTAAAAGGCGACCTGATGGGGATTTTGCGAGCAAGGGCTCTTTCGGTCGCAACAGTAAAAAACATGCGGCAAAACTTGGGTTTCGCCTTTCTTTACAACTCGATGGGTATCCCCCTTGCCGCAGGCTTGCTCTATCCACTGACGGGACACCTCTTGTCGCCAATGATCGCTGCCATAGCCATGAGCGTCAGTTCTGCATCTGTAGTTTTCAATGCATTGAGACTGAGGAATACCCGAATTGACTGAACTTCAAAATTGCAGCGCACTTGCCATGCGTTTGCATAGAACCTGACCAGTCATTCGCATTTGACTGATCTGTGATTGAGAATTTGACCAACCAGACATCAAAGCTGAGGGGCTCATAACGACCCAAAGCGGTAAATCTGGGCAAGGGACTACCCATGTGTTTTCTTCAGTCCTTCAAGCGCACACTCGCCCTTTGCACAGCGGCCATTTTTTCAGGCCGCTTCATGCGTTTCCATTTTCTGATGTCTTCCTTGCTTCGCCCACAGCTCATACACAGATCACCACTGAGTTGACAAACTGAGATGCAGGGATTCTCGATTTCTTTAGCCATTGTCAGCCACCTTTGGACACACGTATTGAGTCAGGCGGGTGTTCCAGTAACCTCCGTGAGTTCGCTGACACTCCTCCTCAGAGTCGAAGTGGACGCTGTGGTCTGAAGGGGTCAGGACGATGTCGGCCTCCTTCAACGCGATAGCCGTCAGCTCAAAGATGCGCGCCTTCGCGTCAAACAAGGCGAGCTTTCTATCCGCCAAGGTTTCGAATACCCAGATGACCTTCAGGGTTTCAGCCAGCGCGTTGAGGTCAGCGGTATGGGTGAGCCAGATAAAGCCTTTGATTTCACCTTTTGCTGTTTCACACGCTTCGGTGAGCCTGGTAATCAACCGGCGTTCTATCCGCGCCAGTTCGCGTTTCCCTGGTGGCATTGCGGGTTCCTTTGGAGACAATGGAGGGCAGGCTCTGAATCAGGCCGGTCGAAACTCGACCGTCAGATGGCTGACTTCGTGAACCGGCTTGAGACGTTCACGAATGCTGTCGGCGTTCGCAGTGGCCTTACCAACGACGCTGACGATGGCCGCATGGGCTTGCGGCCCAATCCGCCAGACATGCAAGTCAGTGATGATGGCATCCCCCGGCTTCTCAACCAGTTCGCGGATTTCCTCGGCAACGTGCGCATCTGTCTGATCCAGCAGCACACCTGCGGTGCCCCCCATCAAGGTCCAGGCCCAACGCGCGATAACAATGGCGCCGATGATACCCATGACCGGATCCAGCCAAACCCAACCGAGATAACGCCCGGCGAGCAGTGCCGCAATGGCCAGAACTGAAGTGAGCGCGTCCGCGATAACGTGGACGTACGCAGATTTCAGGTTGTTGTCGTTCCCGTGACGGGCATGGGCATGGGCATGGGCATGATCATCATGGTCGTGCTCATGACTGTGCCCGTGGCCCAGCAACAACGCACTGACAATGTTGACAATCAAACCGGTAATCGCGATGAGCGTAGCGGTGCCGAACTGAACTTCCGTTGGCTGCAAGAGGCGCATGACAGACTCAATGCCAATTCCCAGGGAGACCATACCGAGAACCAGTGCCGAGGCGAATCCGCCCAAGTCTCCAACCTTTCCGGTACCGAAACTGTAGCGCTCGCTGGAAGCATGGCGTTTTGCATATCCGTAAGCGGCCGCCGCGATGCCTAATGCGCCGGCATGGGTTGCCATGTGGAAGCCATCGGCCAGTAACGCCATCGAACCCGTAATATAGCCGGCGGTGATCTCGCCGACCATCATCAGCACCGTCAGTGCCACAACCCAAAGCGTACGCTTGGCATTTTCGTCGTGCGCTGAGCCAAGGAACACGTGGTCGTGTGTGTAATTGATGTTGGTGTTGCTCATGAGTGTGTACCTAGATGCGTTCACTTAGCGTAACGGCGAATGGCTTCAAGAAGCTCTTCGACGCCCCTGTTACGCTCTTCTTCGCTGAGCGCAGGGTTCGCGACATGCTCCCGCGCGTGGTCCTCGATGATTTCCTCCATTAAGCCGTTGATTGCTCCGCGAGTGGCAGCAACAAGGTGTAATGTTTTTGCGCAATCGAGATCCGATTCCAATGCTCGTTCAACGGCTTGGATTTGTCCGGCTATGCGTTTTACGCGTTTGAGAAGATTTTCTTTGTTTGCTGCAATATGGCCCATGGGATACCCCCCCTACCTATGTATTGCGCATGATAGGCATACCCCCTATGCCTATGCAAGATCATAGAGCGGAGAGAGCATCTACAGTCCCTGGCAGAAAAGAGGCCTCAAGTGCGAGCGAGGAGCGAGAGGAGCTGTAATGTCCGCCTCTAACCGTTCTCTGCCGGCGATGGCCAAAGTCGAATACGCTGCAAATGGTTGGTCAGGTCAAATGCAAACGAGTGGTCAAGTCTGCCCAACTACCCATCACAATGACGGTCACAACCCGAAACAGATAACTGTTGACCTTGCCATCGTGTCAACGTCGATGCTGTTGGTGCGGCGAAAAGAAACCGCTCAGCTTGAGAGGTAAAAAACCATGTTCGTTTTAAATGTTTCCGGCATTGGTTGCGGCAGTTGCGTCAGCAAAATCACCAAGGCGATTCAGTCAATGGATAACGAAGCTACGGTTTCCGTGGATCGGTCAGCCGGTAAGGTGAGAGTTGAAAGCAGCGAAAGCCCAGAGCAGATTCGTAAAGCTGTCGAGGCGGTAGGTTTTCCTTGCCAGATCAGCGCTTGAAGCGCTGACAGCTGCCCCTGGTCAGACGCCCGTTGCAGGGGGGATCCACTTGGTGAACATTCAGGGATACCATAGCAGCGTCGACCACAATTACCGCTCGCAAGCCCCTGCGCTACTAATCACCTCGCAGAGCTTTGAGCAAACCTTTGAATGCTCCATTCAACCGAGTAAAAGCGGCGTCGAAACGTATTCCATTTTCTGTGTACTTTGCGACCTCAACCTGCTGATCGACAGTATTTTGGTCAATGGCAGGTTGAGCCGGTGTACTGTAAAGCAAACTAATTCCATAAATATCGCTTACGGATTCTATTCCGGCAATGTGTTTTACATTTGTTGTTTCCAAAGAAAATAGAGTGGCAGGTGTTTTTTCTATTTCGCGGGCGAGCACAGTAGAAAAATCTAAATCTCGGGCCTTGTAGTTCGGCGTATCAGCATTTGCGATGTTGTTACTCAGGATTTCGGCTCTTTGGCTACGAAGATTCAAAGCTCTTTCCGCTACGCCGACCGCTTTTTCGAAACTAATACTCAAGCAATAATCCTCAACAAGCTCACTTATTTACTACGCGATACCTCCGGATTCACATCTCCGACCAATAGAGGTTCAAAGACATAGTCACCTTGAGTAACGAAAACCTACAAAGGTTCGCCCGTTGATATTATTGGTGAGTAATATCGATGCGCGCTGGAAGACCGAGACCTTAAGGACTAAATACGATGTTCTTCAAGAGAAATATCACAACCTGACGCAACTGTAATATTGGCCTAAGCTTCCCGACAGCGGGTGACCCTTATAGTCCTATTGAGCCTAATGCTCACCCGCTACGAATCAATGCACGATTGGATTCAGGGGCGGCCAGTACTGATCTGAGGAAACCCCAAATGAACACTATCAAATCCTTGTTCGTCATCGCTGCTCTGAGCATTTCATCTTTGGCTATGGCTGAGGGCGGTGGTGATCGGACTTTCGCACGTATGGAATTGGCCAAAAATAATTCGATGGAATCGTACCAGGTAGCTCAAACGCAGAGCTCTCAACCGCCTGTCGCTGAGAGCAAAGCGAAAGCGATGGATCATAAAAACTGCTGAACGATTAGGCACGCGGCCAACCTGACAGAAATGTAATCACTAAGGTGGTTTAGATGTGGCAATTTCTGAGCTCGCTTGCTGTAAAAATTCGTCTTTTTAACGGTAAGCGAAGCTCATCTTGCCAACTCACGGGTTGTTTTGAACGGCTCCCTTTTGACTGATTGGAAATAAACGGCATGCATTCCAAAACCTCTAGACGGACATTCGTTAAAGGCCTGGCCGCCGGTGGCATCCTTGGCGGCCTTGGTCTGTGGCGCACTCCTGTATGGGCAGTGACCAGTCCAGGCTTGCCGAGCGTCCTCACCGGCAACGAATTTGATCTGTTTATTGGTGAAACCCCTGTAAACATCACCGGCTCGCCGCGCACGGCCATGACCATCAATGGATCATTGCCAGGACCCTTGCTGCGTTGGCGCGAAGGAGAGACAGTCACACTGCGTGTGAAAAATCGTTTGGACCAGGACACTTCCATCCATTGGCACGGGATCATCCTGCCGGCCAATATGGACGGCGTACCCGGATTAAGCTTCCATGGCATCGCACCCGACGGTATGTACGAGTACAAATTCAAGATCCATCAGAACGGTACGTATTGGTATCACAGCCACTCGGGCTTACAGGAGCAGGCAGGCGTTTACGGGCCAATCGTTATCGACTCGAAAGAACCTGAACCTTTTCAATACAACCGCGACTACGTGGTGATGTTGACTGACTGGACCGATGAAGATCCTAGTCGCGTCATGGCGAAGCTTAAGAAGCAATCTGACTACTACAACCACCACAAACGTACCGTTGGCGATTTCATCGACGATGTCAGCAAGCAAGGCTGGTCATCTACCGTAGCCGACCGAAAGATGTGGGCAGAAATGAAAATGAACCCCACTGACCTCGCAGACGTCAGTGGAGATACTTACACCTACCTCATGAATGGCCAGGCGCCCAACGGTAACTGGACCGGTATTTTCAAACCAGGTGAGAAGCTGCGCCTTCGTTTTATTAACGGCTCGGCGATGAGCTATTTCGACGTTCGAATTCCTGGCTTGAAAATGACCGTTGTGGCCGCCGACGGCCAACACGTCAAACCGGTCAGCGTCGACGAATTCCGCATCGCCGTAGCTGAAACGTATGACGTGATAGTTGAGCCCGCCAGTGAAGAGGCTTACACCATCTTCGCCCAGTCTATGGACAGAACCGGGTATGCACGCGGAACCCTCGCAGTTCGCGAAGGATTAAAGGCACAAGTGCCTGCGATCGACCCTAGGCCTCTTTTGTCCATGGATGACATGGGAATGGGCGGTATGGCTGGTATGAACCATGGCAGCATGGCTGGTATGGGCAGCGGCGACATGTCCGGCATGGCTGGCATGGATCACAGCAAGATGGCGGGCATGGACCAAAGTGACATGACCGGGATGACCGGCATGGACGGCGGTGATATGACTAGCATGGCTGGTATGGATCACAGCAAGATGGCTGGTATGGACAAAGGCGACATGGCCAACATGGCTGGCATGGACCATAGCAAGATGGCGGGCATGGACAAAGGCGATATGTCCAACATGGCCGGTATGGACCACAGCAAGATGGCTGGCATGGGCGGTATGGGTGGAGAAATGCAGACTCACCCAGCCTCCGAAACCAACAACCCCTTGGTTGATATGCAAGCCATGACCCCGACGCCAAAGCTAAACGATCCAGGCATCGGTTTGCGGAACAATGGTCGTCGAGTCCTCACCTATTCAGACCTGAAAAGCACTTTCGAGGACCCTGATGGCCGCGAGCCCAATCGCACCATTGAGCTACATCTGACCGGTCACATGGAAAAGTTTTCCTGGTCCTTCAACGGCATCAAATTTTCTGACGCTGAGCCCCTTCGTCTCAAGTATGGGGAGCGTCTTCGCATCACCTTGGTAAACGACACCATGATGACGCACCCCATTCACCTTCACGGAATGTGGAGCGACCTTGAAGATGAAAACGGCAAGTTCATGGTGCGCAAGCACACAATCGACATGCCACCAGGTACCAAGCGCAGCTATCGAGTCACCGCCGATGCCTTAGGTCGCTGGGCCTATCACTGCCACCTGCTTTTCCATATGGAAATGGGCATGTTCCGTGAAGTACGGGTTGATGAGTAAAGGAGACGATCTGTGAGCACATACCTAAATCGTAAATCGCTGGTCGGTTGCCTCTTTGCCGTCGGCTTGATGGGTGGACTCTCGTCCGTGGCGCTGGCAGTCGAGGATAGTAGTGTTCATTCACCTGCTACTCCTGCGGAGCCAACGAGCAAGCCTGCAACTGCGACAAAAGAATCAAAGCCCGATCACGGATCAATGGATCACAGCAAGATGAGCCATGAGTCGATGGGTCATGACCAAAAAACCAAAAAGGCAGATTGAGATCATGACCAGTAAGTTTTTACGTCCAACGTTGATGGCACTGGCAGTCTCTACCAGTCCTGCTTTCTCTTTCATGGCCCAGGCGGCAGAAGAGATGGATCACTCCAAGATGGATCGCGGCTCGATGGGAGCTATGGACCATAGCAAGATGGGGGCAATGGATCACAGCAAGATGAGCATGGACAATGGAGCAATGGACGGTATGGAAAGTATGGATGGAGGGGCTACCACCACCAGCCGAACTCCAATCCCTGTACTGACCGACGCTGACCGTGCAGCCGCGTTCCCTGATGTGGCTGGTCATGGCGTTCACGACAAGAAGGTCAACTCCTTCATGCTGCTGGATAAGTTTGAGTACCAGGATGCTGACAACGGTAGTGCGTTGGCCTGGGATGCAAAAGGATGGATCGGCGGTGACGTTGACCGACTGTGGTTGCGTTCGGAAGGCGAACGTACCAATGGCGTAACGGAAAACGCTGAACTCTCAGCCCTTTGGGGGCACTCCATCGGTCCATGGTGGGATGTCGTCACCGGCGTACGACAAGACTTCAAGCCCGGATCACCACAAACTTGGGGAGCGCTCGGTATTCAGGGCATGGCCCTCTATAACTTTGAAGCCGAAGCGACTGCCTATATCGGTGAGAACGGTCAAACCGCTGCTAGATTGGAAGGCGACTACGACATTCTGCTGACCAATCGCCTGATCTTGCAGCCAACGGCCGAAGCCAATTTTTACGGAAAAAATGATCCTCAACGCGGCATTGGGTCTGGATTGGCAAACACCGAAGTAGGGCTCCGATTGCGTTATGAGATTGTTCGCCAATTTGCCCCTTACATTGGGGTTAGCTGGAGCCGCTCCTACGGCAATACGGCAGACCTGGCCAGCGATGAAGGAGAGCATGCGAACGAGGCGCGATTTGTCGCCGGTATTCGGATGTGGTTTTAAGAGCCTGACATGAAAAGAACGTTGAAAACATTGACTGCTGCCGGGGTGGTTGCCGCAATAACAGGTGCCGGCGTGGTTTATTTTGGTGTGATCAATGTTGGGGCGGATGAACCACACTCCGATCCCGTTTACGCGCTACTTTCCACCGCTCGGGATCGCTCGATCGAAGTGCGCTCACGCGACATTAAAGTCCCCGACCTGAGCGAAGAAGCTCTAATCCGCGCAGGTGCTGGCAACTACAACTCTATGTGCATCGGTTGCCATCTCGCTCCGGGTATTGAAGGAACCGAGTTAAGTAATAGCCTTTACCCCGCACCTCCGAATCTTTCAAAACTGGGCGTTGATGGAAACCCTGCCGCAGCTTTCTGGATCATCAAGCATGGAATCAAATCCACAGGCATGCCCGCTTGGGGTAAAAGCATGGCCGATCCCTACATATGGGGAATGGTCGCATTTCTCCAGCAGCTGCCTTCAATGGATGCAGAGCAATACAAAGCTCTCGCAACCAGCAGCGGTGGTCATCAACACGGTGGCGGCGAGAGCAAAATGCATAACCATGAAGGCCAGCATGAGGGCCAAAAAGGCGCTGTCGCGGGGCATCATGATGCGGGTACAGGCGAAGAAATAGCCGAAGCAGGCGACCATCATGGCGAGAGAAACAGCGCTCATGCCCATGAGGCGGCCGAAGCGCCTTCTCAGGATGAAAGTACCGAACACGCCCATCCTCAGGTTGTGGAGGCTTCACATGACGCCCCTGCAACTCCGGCCACTCAGCCAAAAACTCATACCCACGCTGATGGGAAGGAACATACCCATGCGAAATAACTTTCTTCGTCCCGGTCGGGCACTTCGCCTCGCTGCATTTGCGGCTCTGTTTATCAGTTCAGCTGGTCATGCAGCAGAGTCGCTGACGATCGACGTCCATCGTGACGCTAACTGTGGATGCTGCAAGAAGTGGATCCAGCACCTTGAAGCTAACGGCTTCACCGTCGTTGATCATGTAGAAACCAACATGAGCGCGGTCAAGCAGGATCTCGGTGTTGCTCCACGACTCTCGTCCTGCCACACAGCAATGATCAATGGAAAGTTTGTTGAAGGTCACGTGCCCGCCGAGCAAATCATTGCGATGAGCAAACGTGACGACCTTCTCGGGATCGCCGTTCCTGGCATGCCGGCTGGATCCCCGGGCATGGAAGTCAACGGAAAACATGATGCTTACCAGGTAATCGGTTTGTCCAAAGCAGGCGCAGACCAGGTCATTGCTGAATACCCCGGAAACTAATCTGGCCCCTCAATCCTGTCCCTGCGTGGTTAGCGACATAGCCATGCAGCGGGACACATACTGTCCATTCCGCGCTCAAGTAACACGCAAAGACAATGAGCTACTGTTGGCCGTCTCTCCTGCTGTTCCCCCCAGCCCCACTCTATAACGCCCTCAGCTAAACGATGCGCACGCAGTCGAAGTGAATATCGACGATGACTCTGCACCTTCAGTCTCAGTTATGAATGGAGATTGCCTGTCAACGGATCAAAAGCTCCTAGACAGCAGGTTTGCCAAGCGGGGCGAACACAGGTACTGACAACAGGACGTCCCGCACTTATGTCAATCCACACAAAAAAAGGCGCCACTAGGGCGCCTAAGCCGCCTCCCAAACCAAAGGAGAAACAAGGAGACGGGGTGTACCTGGTAGTCGAACAATTGGTGCCGCAGGTTAGCGCTCGTTAAAGCAGTTGCAGTGGGTACTCGACAATCAGTCGGACCTCATCCAAATCAGATTCGAAATCGGTAGCACGCGTGGTTGCTTGGCGAACACGCAGCGACATGTCCTTCAGAGAGCCTGACTGGATGATGTACTTAGCCTCAATGTCTCGCTCCCAACGCTTTTGGTCTTGCAATGGCGCTCCATCTGCTCCGCGACGCATATACACGCTGTTCGCGTTGGAATAATCAGCGTCCCACCCCTTCGCGTAGCGGGTCATGAAGCTAAGGCCTGGGATGCCGAACGCTTGCATATCCAGGTCGTAGCGAAGCTGCAAGGATTGCTCTTTCGGTGAGTTGAAGTCGCTGTACTGGATGGAGTTATCCAGAAAAATCGAGTCCGATTGGCGCAGGTAATCAAAGTCGTCATTGCCGTTGCTGCGCTGATAGCCAACGGTCACCGTGTGGACGCCGAATTTAACCCCGGCTTTGCCACTCCAGATATTGTTATCAAAGCTGTCCAGGAGTTTTTTACCCTCGTCGACCGCGCGGTAGTAATTAAATCCACCGATCAACGCGACGCTCTCTGAGAGCGGGTAGCTCAGGGAAGTGCCTGCGTAATACTGATTCCAAACATCCTTAAATTGGCTGGCGTAAAGACTCACACCAACATGCTCATTAACGGTGTAATCGCCCCCAAGGTAAGCAATCCATGGAGCATCAACAGCACCGGCATAGAAAGTCGAAAAGCCGTCACGCATGCTGCTGGAGTTGGGTTGGCTCATCGCATGCAGCCGCCCCCCCTGAATGGTCAGGTCTTTAATGGTGGTGTTGGTGAACGTTGCCCCCTTAAAGCTCTCTGGCAGCAGTCGAGAATCGCCATATGCCACGACAGGCGTGGATGGAAAGACATCTCCTACTTTGACCACCGTATCCATAAAGCGAGCCTTCGCGGCTCCGCCTACTTTTGAGTAAGAGTCTTCAGGTTGGCCTTTGCTGTTGTAGGGCATGACATCCACTGAGCTTCGAGCCCCCGAGCGCCCATCACCCGAATCAAGCTTGAGTCCTACCATTGCAAATGCATCTATGCCGAACCCGACGGTGCCTTGGGTGAAGCCAGACTCAAATCGCCCGATAATCCCATGAGCCCATTCTTCAGCGTAACCATTGCCTGTGGGACTTGACTGGCCCTTTCGATTGTCACGATTGAAGTAGAGATTACGATTGAGAAGACTAAGGGAGCTCCCTTCAATGAACCCCTCAGGTTTTTGCTCAACGGCCACTGCAACTTGCCCCATGCTCATGCCAAGGGCAATGAGAGAAAGACCATAAAAGCTTTTATTGTTCATTTAACACTCCAGGCTTTTGCTTGGCAGAGTTTCTTTATGAAATATTTTTATCATTATAAAAAGCCACCGGCACATAGGGATTCCCTCTACGTGCCGACAGACATAATTTCATACAAAAGATAACTTCAGCGTGACCTGAAAATTACTTCTATGTCAGCGACCAGCAAGCATGCTTAAAAAGCGTAAATGAATGATTTGATGTAGACATGACCTTAAGGGGCTAACTCCCATGTGGGCAGTCGGTACCCATAATCTTGTATTCCACGGTATTAAGCTTGCCCGCCGAATCTTCATAGGTCATGCGCGAAGGCGCAACACTACAGTTTTTGTTGGCCTGTGTGACACTGATCACCTTCTGAATATCGAGGTTCATACCATATTCATAATGAACAACTTCAGGGACGGCCTTACCATTTCTTAAGGCATATTGCTCCATCGCCTGTTGGTTTTCTTGCATCATCCGACCATACACGCGGTCACCGCCTCCTTCAGCCATGGCTAATGAAGATAAGGTCAAAACCGAAGCGGCGCAAAACGCTTTCACTGCTGTCATTGCTTTCATGATTTTCTCCTAAGCTCAATTTTCTGAGTTAAAGAGTAACAAGTGAAAGCTTTCAGAAAGCTGCCGCGAAGGTTACTAATGTGAAAGGTGAACCCTACTCCGCGTTTACGCTTTCAAGCCAGATGGCATTTTTGTTATCACCAAAGGTTGGCAGACGCTGACGGAACACAGATGACCTCAAAAGCTTATTGGAACCGGTGGCCCCTCCCAATTCCTCGATACGCCGGTAGATCTGAGCAAGGCCTCCGCGTCGACTCCGGTTTTTTCCAGGCTTGTCAGATCCCACTCGAAGAAACTGGAAAATACCAGGAAAACCTTGCTTGCTACCGCTGAAGTCAATCTTACCGTCGAGTAATTCACCGGGAGCTTCATCCGGATGAGTTCAGAGACAGTCCATATCAAAGTTCTTAGACGGAAATGCCATACTGACTCTTGATGAATCTTTATCTGTTGATAAGTAAGGGGAAACCTCTGCTTGCGTAGATCCAGCTCATGAGGTAACGAACCTGGGAGTAGCGATTGCAAATTCCGAATATTCACTCTCTTCGGATCTTTCGTAACTTTATATAGCTCATCTACGCCCGCTTCGATAAGGGCCGCATACGCGCCGTCTCTTGAGTCGACAGACTTTTCGACCGTAACTGCAATTTTTTTAGGTGCACGGAGTTTTGCCATTAACCATGCGTTATCATGTTCTAGAATCCATTGCGTAGGTTTGTACGCCTTCTTCCAGAGGTACTCGACATCGGCGTCGTTACGTAGCGCTAAAAGCAACTCAATTTTTTGGCGATACCTAGTTTTTTGGCTAGGATGCGATTCTTCAACTTTGGACGCTCGCGGAGAAACAGAGGCACTCAGCAGAATAGACTCATTCTTCAGAGCCTCTTCAAAGTCATCTGCACTGGAAAACAAATGAAGAGCAATGATCAAATGCCTCGCGAGCGGCATATTTAGCTGACCTTTGTCTGATTTGAGCCGGATCCATTGCTCATGTTTCCCGGTGTTATAGGCTGGATCAATCTGCGACAAAAGCTCATCACCGTAAGCGCTTTGGATGCTGTCGAATAGTTTTGCGATACCTGCATTTTTTCCGAAAATATATCCGCGTTTCTTGCATTGGCGGACGTAGCAAGAACTTAATACCGTACTGCCTATCGGAGGAATATTGCGTTGCAAGATATCGTGTGCGAACAGGGCGACTTTCTGTTCCAGTTTTGAGCCCTTGTGAGTCGCTGCGCTGTTTAAGGGGCTCCAACCGCATGCGCATGGCTCAGTCAGATTGGGAAGTAGCTTCAATTTTCGGTAGAACGGGCGAGAGCACTCGGGGCAGGCATGGATCAATGTGTCGCCATGACGCCAACAGACGGCAACACCGGGTATTTGGTGAGATCGATGCCAGTAGGCAGAACCCCGATCAATCAAATCCTCCTGAACGCAGGTAGGACAAAGCTTAGCCTTGCCATGGGTGGACTCCTCTCTGCGGGGCACCCGTACCACCCCGTCATAACCCAGCGGACCTACGTTGTTCTCCGGACCCTGCTTAACCCCAAGAAAAGGCCGGTAAGCAGGAAAAGTGGTATTGCTACTGATCAGCTCTGCGAGATTGCTCTCCGATTGCCCCGGCAGTCTGTGGGCGAGCCTCTCGATCTGATTGGGTACGATG
This sequence comes from Pseudomonas sp. PS01303, assembly GCF_029959385.1. NCBI lineage: Bacteria > Pseudomonadati > Pseudomonadota > Gammaproteobacteria > Pseudomonadales > Pseudomonadaceae > Pseudomonas > Pseudomonas sp. PS01303. The sequence goes on along the minus strand of NZ_JASCPK010000001.1, from coordinate 75,110 downwards.
CCACCAATGCAAAAGGGTTTCGATGCGAACAAATCGCGGTAGGTTTCTGTCGCGGTTCTGTTGCCTGACAGATAGTGATATCGGGTGACACGAGAGTGCAGCATTTCATCCGGCATCGACACGGGGAAAAACAATAGATCAGACATCATTTACCGATTAAAGGTAGGGCTCGAAGAGAATATGCATCCGGGGGCAGTATATATGCAACCCGTCAAATTCTGTATCCGGTATCGATTTGGAAATGATACCCAGCCGCTCAACTTTTAACCGTAGTGAATTCATCTAAGCCCTGCCGCGATCGTACTCTTGAATACAAAACACGTATCGATAACCTGCGCAGGTCAGCCCATGGCAATTGCAAAACTATTTCTGTTGATCGCGGGTTAGTACGTTTTACTTGCTGATCGTGGTCATCCAGCGTATGCCGTAGCTATTCTGGAAGGTGCAAATATTCATTAACAGAAAAATAATGTGTTTACGTTGAATTAAATTCAGAACTTTTTTAGATCGAGGGAATGGCTGGCTGGATTACAGCGTGGGCCGAATGCTCGCGACCCTGTAAAGCGAAGAACGTGATATAGGCTTGCCCTCCGAGAGCAATTTGCTTCTAGCCCATCGCAGACGCCTATCGTGGAAGCCTTCGATTGATTCACATACTTTGTCGAGCATTGCTGCACAGAGAGGAAGCTTGCAGAGCTGCTTTTCGAAGCGAGACAGAACATGAAGCTCCCGGCCAATTCTGGTACGCGAGATGCGGACAGGCTTACCCGCAAGAGCATAAAGCGCTTCAGCACACTGACGGACTTCGCCGGCCAGTCTCGCATCGAGGGCAGCGAACATTTCGGCGCTATTTAGACGGGGCGTACGATGGGGGCTTGGGTTTACAGTTGACTCCGAAAGCCACCGCCTATCGTGGCGATACAGCCACGCATACCCCCTGCATGCATGTGCTTTGTAAAAACGATAATCAGCCTCGAAAGCCGTGCGTCTTGCGCATAGCTCAATGTGAAATCTTGCCTCACTCCAAGCACCTTGCCCGCCGGCTACATTTCGGATGTGACGATAGACATACGCCAATGAAACGCCTAGAACGGCAGCGATCTTTTTGGCATCAGCGCCCTCAAGAGCATGTTTCCACACAGCGGCTGACGAACAGTCCATGCCTTCACCGGGCATCACCGGAGAAAGGCGCGTGTGAAGTTGAATGTGAGCTATCGGACCACACGCCACCGCCTGTTTCACCGGGCGTTGACCATGCAGCAAGTTCACCATGTCAATGCCCAGAGCACCGGCCAATAAAATGTATTTGAGCGGGTGGTGGGAGGTTATTGGCGTACGAAGCAGCTTCGTGACCCACGAGGCGGGTGTACCTGCACGAACTTCTCCGAGTATGGAAAATTCCCATTCTTGCGGGAGTGCGGCAAAAAAATCGGCCATGTGCTGCGCCAGCATGTGCATGTGCAAGCGATGGTTATCAGAGGCAAGGTTAAGCTGCGTTGCCCTTTGTAAAAACGTGTAGCGCACCGCCTCCGCTGACAAAGCACTGACTTCAGACTCGATGACCTGAAGTGAGCGCAACGCTATTTCGTGAAGCGGGAGAAATGGAGTTTAAGGTGCACTTCGCCACCCCCCGACTCACGCTTTGTGATACATCGGTGAGAACTCAAACAAGTCCTCGTTGAGCCAGCCCGCAGCTCGCAGAGCATCGAGGGGAGCGTCCTGTTCGCTTAGGGCTTTAGCCTCTGAGTTTTCCACACCAGTTGCAATAGGCGATGGGTGATCCTTCGCAAGAATGGTTGGAGATTGGTCTGCCGGCTTCTCACGGGACACAACGCTTCGAAGCAAGGCGAGGCGATCCTCTCGTGCCAAACCGTCGAAGACCATCATTTCGCTCAGTTGATCCTCAATCGGCAGCAAATCGTCGAACTGCCGCATCCGCTTCGGATCTCGGCTACGCAGAGCTGAAAGGGCTGGCTTTAGAATCTGCATTTTTGAGTTGCTTACCTTCACCAGGACCTCGGCAGTCAAACACTCCGAGCCACTCTGGACCGCATAACGCTGACTCAATACCAGCAGCTTGACCAGGAAATCTGTGACGCCTTGAGTGTGCTCATACAGCGTGTCGAAAATCTCGTCAGTCAGCTCAGCAGTCTGCTTGCACCACTGATAGCTCCAGAGATTTTCGACTAACAACCGCCACTCCTCATCCTCTTTTTCGAATCGTTTGAATTCCAGCGTACCGGCACCACAGACTCGGCGGGCAGTCCGCATGGCTTCTGAGAACAGGCTAATCGTAGAGTTCGTGCCACTGAAAACGACCGGGATACCAATGTTGTTAACCAAGTGCAGAAAGAAATTCAGCATGCTCTCCTTACCACCGGTTTTCGCCAGGTGGAGGTTTTGCAGCTCGTCGATTAACAAGGCGCCGATGAAAAACGTGCTGGCCACCTGCTCCATCTGTTGCAGCGCATCATTGATATTTCGATGCCTGTAGCGCTTGTGATAGTCCTTGTCTCCTAGAGCGTCACCAACCGCATAAAAAAACTGCTGGCAAAATCCAGCCAGCGATCCATCCCGAGGGCAGTCAAGCTTCAGCCAAGTGATTTGGGTATGAACAAACTGCTTTCCCTCATAGCGCTCATGACGGATTGTCTGTGGATAAAGGCTCAAAATGGCGTGGAGTGCCGTCGACTTGCCAATACCGCTCAGGCCGACGACGGTAAACGTTTCAGCAGTGGACTTGAACGCATCGTGGTAACGCTGAGCCCCCGATAAAGAATGCAAATGCCGGACGGTAGCGGGCGACATCGGGTTACGCCCAACATACCCTCGACGGATGAGCAGTGAAAACAGGGCCTCCAGTTCCAGGTGTAACAAAAACGGCTGTACCACGGTTCTTAATCGGTCGATACAGTGAATTCGAGTGGATCCTTCGAGGGTCAGCTCTTTCGGATCCACCGGCTGAGGAAAATTCGAGATCAGCTCAATAGCCGCCGCCTCCGACAATATAGGAGGCAAAGCTTCGATAAGCGGATTGCCCGCATACTCACTTATGTCCTGTTTGACGTAATTGGCAAACGTCTGCGCACCTTTCATTTTGCCTGTCCTGGCCGAATTCTTTTGAGCAAATCGATAACTTGCGCAGTGCGCTCGCCGGCATATGAGTCATGCGCTTTCGGTGTCGATTCAGATTGAAGTGAAGCTGGCTCCGCCCTGACGCCTTCAGGAACAGCCGCATTTTCACGCTCACGGAGACGTTCTTCTGCGCGGTTCTCGCGGATGTTTCCAGTGGCCTCCGCCTTGGTGGGCGGAGCAGGTTCCAATTTTCGTTCTGCGAGCGCATGGCTGATGATCTGGTGGACCTGATCGCTAAGCTGCACACGGCTTTCCAGCTCGGCTCGCCGGTGAGTAGGCGGTTTTTGGCGATAGGCTTCGAGCAGATCAAAAATCTCGTCCGAGCGGTAATTCGCGTAACCGGCATCCGATCGTCGAAGATCACAGCGGATAAACTGCTTGGCCTCTCCCTGGATCCAGATGTGCGCCGCAGAGTTCGGATCGAACCAACACTCTATTGACCAAACGCCCCCTTTGCGAGCCTTGGCAAACCAATCTTTCTCTATGGCCATATCACAAACGTAGTGCATGCCGCGAAACATCACGCCGCCCTTTTGAACGGTCGCGCGCTCGCGCGGCAAGAGATGGAGGTAAACCAGCTCGTCGGGACGTTTGTTGGATTCGATCAGGTCGTTTTCGCAGGCCCAATTCCATATCCCGTTGGGCGTAGGTTCAACACCGTCATTCATCATCGCCTGAGTCAGTCGGTCAGGCTGTCGATGGTGCCGGTTATAGTGGAGCACGCAATTGATGAGGATCTGGGTGAACTCTTTGAGGTTTAGCGTGGCATCGAGCCGGTAATCTCGCTCGCCTCGCTCTTTGTCTCGCGCAGCTACCCCGCCAGGTAGCCATCTGATACCCGTCAAATCATTCAAAATGCCAAACCGACTTTCTACCATAGGCTTCCAATCAGGCCGATAAGGCGGAGCCGTGCCCATCTCAATTCCCAAGCCTGACGATAGCCCCTCTGCTGCCAGTGACAACATCTCTCCCCTGTCGGCGTAAATCTGGTGGGGCAGGTGGTGACAATTCCAATCATCTGAATTGATTTCAACGCCGTTCTGAGCGCAGAACTCGACTTTGGGGGTAAACGCGTTGAACAGCGCTTGCCTCGCCCCGTTCCAACTGGGACCTTCCAATCCTACATAGAGGCCAACAATCATTCCGGAGAAACTATCCACAACGATATAAACTACGGGCCGGCCAATAAGCATCCGTCTAGAGTAGCTATTGACCAAATAAATATCGGCAATAGTTGCGTCGATTTCAAACTGATGACACGGTCCACGCAGCCAATCGCGAACGGTACCTGAAAGCGGACGGCAGTCCTTTAACCACTTCCTCAACCCTTTACGGCCACGCTCGGTTTCAATTTCGTCGAAAAAAATCTGTCCCCAATATCTGAATTGCCTCAGGCTGGGCAGCTCTAAGCTAGGTAGCAAACGAAGCTCTTCTTCACTGTTTTTAGAGATGTCTCGAACCGAGTAGAATCTTCTCAACATTTCGTCATATGCGCTCGAAATAGAAGATTTCTTATCTTTTACATAAAGGGCATATCCAACTCGTATGCATCGTTTATCAACCGCACTGAGCATCTTGGAAGGCGCAGTGAGAACGCCTTGAAACGTAGGTTTTCGCCCTGGAGGCCTACTCGGATCATATTTTCTATCGGCAACTCCTACCGCCGAGTAATTATTAAGTAATGAGTTTCGAACTTGACCATAAAACCAATATCGGTAAAGAAGCCGATAGATCGTTTTTCGCTGAATTCCGAGCTCTGACGCCCGTTTGGTAACAAGCCGGCCTAACTCTCCCCGTACAAATATTTGTCCTGGATATTCAGGATCTAGCAGCGGGGCTATGACCGCCCACTTTTCGTCCCGGCCTTGCTTGGCTCTCTCATCCAGCTGATCCTCAAGCACAAGCATAAACTCGGGTGTGGTAATGGCTGCTGGTTTCGTGTGACCAGACGCTAACGAACGACGCAACTCTTCGAGACCAATGGCGTAGGGCTGCCGGGGTGGGTCTGCTAGATCTATCACCACAGCCAAGTCATGCGTTTCATCTTGGTAAATGAGCCTAGCTATCGTAGCGATGACCGACAGATCGGTAACAGGCTCAAAAACCTCATTAACGAGGACAGTCATGACATTTTCTCCTTCAACGATCCTTGGACAGGGATCTGGAAAACTTCGAATTCAGGAACTAGACTAGTAAGGTGGAGAGGAGTGTTAATCAAATCTATTTTCAGTACCTTGTTCCAAACCAGATGGAAGAAAATTGCCTGAGCGTCTAGATAAGAGATGGACAGAAGGGACGCTATTTTTCTTAGACAGGTGGCCAAAGTCCACGAATATTCCCGGCTGTTTGCTAGGCACTCGATAAAACTCGAATGCAAAGGGACTTTCATTAAATCGCGAGGGAGCTTCGAGTATTTTCTGATTAGTCCAAGATTTTTTATCAAATCTCGTGTAAAAAATTCATCTGTGACGATTTTCCAATCAACACCTTGGCTTTGCCAAAAGCGCTTTTCAATCTCAAGTTTTTCAAGCGTGCGGTTACTTCCTTTGCCAACTAGGTCGGATCGATACTTCACCGTTCTAGCTACCGACTTAAAGTTTCCGCTCAAGTCCTTAACGGTTAGCAGGAAATCTGTTGTCATTACATAGGGCAGTGTCGTTCTAGGGTATCTGGGATAACGTACATCTATTGCCGACGCTATCGCTTGCGCGCGCTCTGTGGGTAGTAACGGATATTGCTCACGGATATCCACGACGTCTTCAGAAAATTCACACACAAGGAAGTACGAACGCTCGAGATCTGACAGTAGGTGATGAATCCTCTCGATCTTCACACCTTGGATTTTGTGCGAACGACCTATCGACGGGACATCTTGTACCCGCAGCCAAGGCACGTAGCTTGCCCCGGCGCCTTCGCCAAATCCATTTGCAATGTGCCGTTCAATGTCCTGCTGTGATGCAAACTTACGACCTCGCAACCCACGCCTCCTCAGTCGATGCGGACCGCTTCACCTCACGCCGAGAAAAGTCGTAGAAGAACACGACCGCCGTAGCGGCCATATTCAAAGCATTTTCTAGACTACACCCGCAGAGAGTTGAAGCGATGAATCCAGACCAAAGGGAAAGCCTGGAAAGGAAAAACCCCCGTAGATACGGGGGTTTGAGCCTTGTGTCAATCTATGTTCATGAGTGTCAAACTTTATTGTTTTGTGTCAATCTTTATTGTTCAAAGCCAAATTCTCGCCCCCGCGTAAGACCAATTACTCCACCGTCACCGACTTCGCCAGATTACGCGGCTGATCCACATCCGTGCCCTTCAGCACCGCAACGTAGTACGACAGCAACTGCAGCGGGATCGTATAGAGGATCGGCGAGAGGATGTCGTGGATGTGCGGCATTTGCACCACGTGGGTGCCTTCGCCGTTGGTCATTCCGGCTTTTTCGTCGGCGAACACGATCAGTTCGCCGCCACGGGCGCGGACTTCCTGCAGGTTGGATTTGAGCTTTTCCAGCAGCTCGTTGTTTGGCGCAACGGTGACCACTGGCATGTCGTTATCCACCAGCGCCAGCGGGCCGTGTTTCAGTTCGCCGGCCGGGTAGGCTTCGGCGTGGATGTAGGAGATTTCCTTGAGCTTCAAGGCACCTTCCATCGCTACCGGGAATTGCGCGCCACGGCCAAGGAACAAGGTGTGGTTTTTCTCGGCGAACAGCTCGGCGATTTTTTCCACGGTGCTGTCCATGGCCAGCGCTTCGCCGAGGCGGGTTGGCAGGCGGCGCAATTCTTCGACCAAAGTGGCTTCAACGCCTTTGGCGAGGCTGCCGCGCACTTGGCCCAACGACAGGGTCAACAACAATAGGCCGACCAGTTGCGTGGTGAAGGCTTTGGTCGAAGCGACGCCGATTTCGCGGCCGGCCTGGGTCAGCAGCGTCAGGTCGGATTCGCGCACCAGCGAACTGATGCCGACGTTGCAGATCGCCAGGCTGGCGAGGAAACCCAGCTCCTTGGCGTTGCGCAGCGCGGCCAGGGTGTCGGCGGTTTCGCCGGACTGCGAGATGGTCACGAACAGGGTGTCCGGCTGCACCACGACTTTGCGGTAGCGGAATTCGCTGGCAACTTCGACCTGACACGGAATGCCGGCCAGTTCTTCTAGCCAGTAACGGGCGACCATACCGGCGTGATAGCTGGTGCCACAGGCAACGATCTGCACGTTGCGCACTTTGGCGAACAGCTCGGCCGCTTGTGGGCCGAACGCCTGAACCAGCACCTGATCATTGCTCAGGCGACCTTCGAGGGTGCGCTGGACAACGGCCGGTTGCTCGTGGATTTCCTTGAGCATGTAGTGGCGGAATTCGCCTTTGTCGGCGGCTTCGGCGCCGTCGGTGTATTGCACGGTCTGGCGCTCGACCGCGTAGCCATCGACGTCCCAGATCTGCACGTTATCGCGGCGAATTTCGGCGATATCACCTTCTTCCAGGTACATGAAGCGGTCGGTAACCTGACGCAGCGCCAGTTGGTCGGAAGCGAGGAAGTTTTCGCCCAGACCCAGACCGATCACCAGCGGGCTGCCACTGCGCGCGGCAACCAGACGATCCGGCTGCTTGGCGTTGATCACCGCCAGACCATAAGCACCGTGCAATTCCTTGACGGTCGCTTTGAGGGCGACGGTCAGGTCTGGCTGATCCTTGAGTTTGTGGTTGAGCAGATGGGCGATGACTTCGGTGTCGGTGTCCGAGGTGAACACGTAACCCAGCGATTTCAGTTGTTCGCGCAGGGCTTCGTGGTTCTCGATGATGCCGTTGTGCACCACGGCGATGTCGCCGGAGAAATGCGGATGGGCGTTGCGTTCGCAGGGTGCGCCGTGGGTGGCCCAGCGGGTGTGGGCGATACCGAGACGACCTACCAGTGGATGCTCGGCCAGTGCCGCTTCAAGTTCACTGACCTTGCCCGGACGGCGCATGCGCTCGAGAGTTTCCTCGTTGGTGTAGACCGCTACACCCGCGCTGTCATAGCCGCGGTACTCAAGGCGCTTGAGGCCTTCGAGCAGGATGGCGGTGATGTTACGTTCAGCCACTGCGCCGACAATTCCACACATGCTTATTTCTCCTGACTGACAGCCGCGCAAATCAAGTTGATACCGCGGGCCTGTATCTGATCCCGTGCCTCTTGGGGCAGGCGATCATCGGTAATTAGGGTATGGACGCTGCTCCATGGCAGTTCCAGATTGGGAATCTTGCGGCCGATCTTGTCGGCCTCGACCATGACGATGACTTCCCGCGCCACGTCAGCCATGACCCGGCTCAAACCGAGCAGCTCATTGAAGGTCGTGGTGCCACGCACCAGATCGATGCCATCGGCGCCGATGAACAACTGGTCGAAGTCGTAAGAGCGTAGTACTTGCTCGGCGACCTGACCCTGAAAGGACTCCGAATGCGGGTCCCAGGTGCCACCGGTCATCAACAGCACCGGCTCGTGTTCGAGTTCGCTCAGGGCGTTGGCAACATGCAGGGAATTGGTCATCACCACCAGACCCGGCTGCTGGCCGAGTTCAGGGATCATCGCAGCGGTGGTGCTGCCGCTGTCGATGATGATGCGCGCGTGCTCGCGGATGCGTTTCACCGCCGCGCGGGCAATCGCCTGTTTGTATTTGGAAACGCTCTGCGCGGTTTCCGCGACCAGCTCCTGCGGCATGGTGATCGCCCCGCCGTAACGGCGCAGCAACAAGCCATGGCTTTCCAGTGCGGCGAGATCCTTGCGAATCGTAACTTCAGAGGTTTCGAAGCGCTTGGCTAGCTCATCCACACTGACTTCGCCCTGCTCATTGAGCAAGGCGAGAATGTTGTGGCGACGTTGGGGCGTATTGCGTTTCGACATGGCGGCTTAAGTTTCGATTCGAAAGATAACGGAAGCAATCAAAACCTATTGGCTATAAATCGTCAACCCATTGCTCATAAAAAAATCGCAGCCCTCCGACAGTCCCCGTAGGAGCTGCCGAAGGCTGCGATCTTTTGATCTTCAAAAAGCCGCTGTGGATAACTCAGTCCTTTTTGATTTTCACCGGCCGCTTCCAGCCATCAATATTCTTCTGCCGCGCGCGACCAACTGCCAACTGCGCGTTATCCACATTCTGCGTAATCGTCGAGCCGGCCGCCGTGGTTGCACCGTCGGAGATATCCACAGGCGCGACCAACGAATTGTTGGAGCCGATGAACACATCTGCACCCAACACGGTTTTCCACTTGTTGGCGCCGTCATAGTTGCAGGTGATGGTGCCAGCACCCACGTTGGTGCGCGCACCGATTTCGGCATCGCCCAAATAGGTCAAGTGACCGGCCTTGGCGCCCTCGCCCATGTGCGCATTCTTCAGTTCAACAAAGTTACCCACATGCGCGCGCGCTTCAAGCACGGTGCCCGGACGCAGACGCGCGAAGGGACCGGCATCGCTGCCCTCGCCCATTACGGCACCTTCGATATGACTGTTGGCCTTGATCACCACGCCTTTGCGCAGGGTGCTGTCCTTGATCACACAGTTCGGGCCGATCACCACGTCGTCTTCGATAACAACGTTGCCTTCGAGGATCACGTTGATGTCGATCAGCACATCGCGACCAACGGTCACTTCACCGCGCACATCAAATCGCGCCGGGTCACGCAGGGTCACGCCTTGCGCCATCAAACGGCGGCCGGCACGCAACTGGTAATGACGCTCCAGCTCGGCCAGTTGTTTGCGATCGTTGGCGCCCTGCACTTCCATCGGGTCGTGCGGTTGTTCGGTGGCCACTACCAGACCGTCGCTGACCGCCATTTCGATCACGTCGGTCAGGTAGTACTCGCCCTGAGCGTTGTTGTTCGACAGGCGGCTCATCCAATCGGCCAGACGATCGGCCGGGACGGCGAGAATGCCGGTGTTGCCTTCGGTGATTGCGCGCTGCGCTTCGCTGGCGTCTTTGTGCTCAACGATGGCCGCGACCTTACCGTCAGAGTCGCGCACGATACGGCCGTAACCGGTTGGATCATCGAGTTCGACGGTGAGCAAACCCATCTGCCCCGGCACTACGTGCTTGAGCAAACGTTGCAGGGTTTCGACTTCGATCAGCGGCACGTCACCGTAAAGGATCAGCACGGTGTCCGCGGAAATGAACGGTACGGCCTGAGCGGTGGCGTGGCCGGTGCCCAGTTGCTTGTCCTGCAGGACGAAATTCAGATCATCAGCCGCCAGACGTTCACGCACCACATCGGCGCCATGGCCAATCACTACATGGATGCGTTGTGGATCGAGTTGGCGGGCGCTGTGGATAACATGGCCCAGCATGGAATTGCCGGCAATCGGGTGCAAAACCTTCGGCAGGGCCGAACGCATACGAGTGCCTTGACCGGCCGCGAGGATAACGATTTCAAGAGACATGACTGGCTACCAATCCTGGGTGGTCAGCAACTGCGACCGGGTTTGAATTCGGAAAAAGAAAAAAGGGTAGCCGAGGCTACCCTTTTTTATCAATCGCACAACAAGCGGCTGACGGATTAACCGCCAAACTTCTTGCGGATCTGCTGGACGGTGCGCAGCTGAGCTGCAGCCTCGGCCAGACGAGCTGACGCAGCGCTGTAGTCGAAATCAGCGCCCTTTTCATGCAGAGCATGCTCGGCAGCCTTGAGAGCTGCTTGAGCCTGAGCTTCATCCAGGTCGGCAGCACGTTGCACGGTATCGGCAAGCACTTTGACCATGTTCGGCTGAACCTCGAGGAAACCACCGGAGATGTAGAACACCTCGGCTTCCCCGCCTTGCTTGATCAGGCGGATCGGACCTGGCTTCAGATTAGTGATCAGCGGCGCGTGACCCAGAGCGATACCAAGATCACCCAGTGCACCGTGCGCAATCACCATCTCGACCAGGCCGGAAAAGATTTCCCCTTCCGCGCTGACGATATCGCAATGGACTGTCATAGCCATCTGATTGCCTCAACCTAAATTAGCGCCCGTTGCCGGGCGCCGGGATTACAGTTTCTTGGCTTTCTCGATCGCTTCTTCGATGCCGCCAACCATGTAGAACGCTTGTTCTGGCAGGTGGTCGTAGTCACCGTTGAGGATGCCTTTGAAGCCAGCAATGGTGTCTTTCAGGGAAACGTATTTACCCGAAGCACCGGTGAAGACTTCAGCCACGAAGAACGGCTGCGACAAGAAGCGCTGGATCTTACGAGCACGGTTTACCAACTGCTTGTCGGCTTCCGACAGCTCGTCCATACCCAGGATCGCGATGATGTCCTTCAGCTCTTTGTAACGTTGCAGAACGTACTGAACGCCGCGAGCGGTGTCGTAGTGGTCCTGGCCGATTACGTTCGGATCCAGCTGGCGCGAAGTCGAATCCAGTGGATCTACCGCTGGGTAGATACCCAGGGAAGCGATGTCACGGGACAGAACGACGGTGGCGTCCAAGTGGGCGAAGGTGGTCGCTGGCGACGGGTCGGTCAAGTCATCCGCAGGTACGTATACCGCTTGGATCGAAGTGATCGAACCTTCCTTGGTCGAAGTGATACGTTCTTGCAGAACGCCCATCTCTTCAGCCAGGGTCGGCTGATAACCTACTGCCGAAGGCATACGGCCCAGCAGTGCGGATACTTCAGTACCGGCCAGGGTGTAACGATAGATGTTGTCGACGAACAGCAGAACGTCGTTACCTTCGTCACGGAACTTCTCGGCCATGGTCAGGCCGGTCAGTGCTACGCGCAGACGGTTACCCGGCGGCTCGTTCATCTGACCGTAAACCAGTGCCACTTTGTCCAGAACGTTGGAGTCCTTCATCTCGTGGTAGAAGTCGTTACCCTCACGAGTACGCTCACCCACACCGGCGAACACGGAATAACCGCTGTGCTCGATGGCGATGTTACGGATCAGTTCCATCATGTTTACGGTTTTGCCTACACCGGCACCACCGAACAGACCGACTTTACCGCCTTTGGCAAACGGGCAAACCAGGTCGATAACCTTGATGCCGGTTTCCAGCAGGTCGTTGCCGCCTGCCTGTTCAGCGAACGAAGGCGCTGGACGGTGAATGCCCCAACGCTCTTCGGTGTCGATCGGGCCAGCTTCGTCGATCGGGTTACCGAGGACGTCCATGATCCGGCCCAGGGTCGCTTTACCGACCGGTACGGAGATGGCTGCGCCAGAATCGGTAACTTCCAGACCGCGCTTCAAGCCCTCGGTGGAACCCATCGCAATGGTACGAACCACGCCGTCGCCCAGCTGCTGCTGAACTTCCAGAGTGGTGCCGGCATCGCTTTTGACTTTCAAAGCGTTGTAGATGCTCGGTACGCTGTCGCGTGGAAATTCCACGTCGATAACGGCGCCGATGATTTGAACGATACGTCCGCTACTCATAGCTGGATCCTCTGAATATTTGAACCGTTAAACCGCGGCAGCGCCGCCGACGATTTCCGAGATCTCTTGGGTGATCGCAGCCTGACGCGCCTTGTTGTAGATCAGCTGCAAATCGCTGATCAAATCACCGGCGTTGTCGGTAGCGTTCTTCATCGCGATCATCCGCGCAGCTTGTTCAGCCGCGTTGTTCTCGACCACCGCCTGGTAGACCTGCGACTCAACGTAGCGGACCATCAAGCCGTCAAGCAGCTCTTTGGCATCCGGTTCGTAGAGATAGTCCCAGTGGTGTTTGAGATCCTGATCCGGGGTGGCCACCAGTGGAATCAACTGCTCCACGGTAGGCTGTTGCGTCATGGTGTTGATGAACTTGTTGGACACCACGGACAGGCGGTCAATACGGCCGTCCAGGTAGGCATCCAGCATCACCTTGACGCTGCCGATCAAGTCATTGATCGACGGCTCTTCACCCAGGTGGCTGATAGCTGCAACGACGTTACCGCCGAAGTTACGGAAAAAGGCCGCACCCTTGCTACCAACGACACACAGATCAATCTCGACGCCGTTTTCGCGGTTTACCGCCATGTCCTTGACCAGGGCCTTGAACAGGTTGGTATTCAAGCCGCCGCACAGACCACGGTCACTGCTCACTACGACATAACCAACGCGCTTGATTTCGCGGTCGATCATGAACGGGTGGCGGTATTCCGGGTTGGCGTTGGCCAGATGCCCAATAACCTGGCGGATACGCTCCGCATAAGGACGGCTAGCAGCCATGCGCATTTGTGCCTTGCGCATTTTGCTGACCGCCACTTTTTCCATGGCGCTGGTAATCTTTTGCGTGCTTTTGATGCTCGCAATCTTACTGCGAATCTCTTTTGCGCCTGCCATGTAACACCTATCAGGTTAGCAAGCGGGAGCCTCGCGGCTCCCGCTGCGGCTTACCAGGTTTGGGTGGCCTTGAACTTCTCGATACCGGCTTTCATGCCAGCGTCGATTTCGTCATTGAAGTCACCTTTAACGTTGATCTTGGCCATCAAATCGGCGTGATCGCGGTTGAAGAAAGCGATCAGCGCTTGTTCGAAGCTGCCGATCTTGGCGATTTCAATGTCAGTCAGGAACCCACGCTCAGCGGCATACAGCGACAGCGCCATGTCAGCGATCGACATTGGTGCGTATTGCTTCTGCTTCATCAGCTCGGTAACGCGCTGACCATGCTCAAGTTGCTTACGGGTCGCTTCGTCCAGGTCAGAAGCGAACTGGGCGAATGCCGCCAGTTCACGGTACTGAGCCAGAGCGGTACGGATACCACCGGAGAGCTTCTTGATGATCTTGGTCTGAGCGGCACCACCCACACGGGATACCGAAACACCGGCGTTCACTGCAGGGCGGATGCCCGAGTTGAACATGGCCGATTCCAGGAAGATCTGACCGTCGGTGATGGAAATCACGTTGGTCGGAACGAACGCGGAAACGTCGCCAGCCTGGGTTTCGATGATCGGCAGTGCGGTCAGGGAACCGGTTTTGCCGGTCACTGCGCCGTTGGTGAACTTCTCTACGTATTCTTCCGAAACGCGGGATGCGCGCTCCAGCAGACGGGAGTGGAGATAGAACACGTCGCCTGGGTAAGCTTCACGGCCTGGTGGACGGCGCAGCAGCAGGGAAATCTGGCGGTAAGCCACTGCTTGCTTGGACAGATCGTCATAAACGATCAGCGCGTCTTCACCGCGGTCGCGGAAGAATTCACCCATGGTGCAACCGGAGTACGGTGCCAGGAATTGCAGCGCAGGAGATTCCGAAGCACTGGCAGCCACGATGATCGTGTTGGCCAGGGCGCCGTTTTCTTCCAGCTTGCGAACCACGTTGGCGATGGTCGATTGCTTCTGACCAATAGCTACGTAGACGCAGAAAATGCCGCTGTCTTTCTGGTTGATGATCGCGTCGATCGCCAGAGCGGTTTTACCGATCTGACGGTCACCGATGATCAGCTCACGCTGGCCACGGCCGACAGGAATCATGGCATCGACAGCCTTGTAGCCAGTCTGTACAGGCTGGTCTACCGACTTACGCCAGATCACGCCCGGTGCAACTTTCTCGACCGCGTCGGTCAAGGTGTTGCCCAGTGGACCTTTGCCGTCAACAGGGTTACCCAGTGCGTCGACTACGCGACCCAGCAGTTCCTTACCAACAGGAACTTCGAGGATGCGGCCGGTGCACTTGGCGCTCATGCCTTCAGCCAGAGACTGGTAAGCGCCCAATACAACGGCACCTACGGAGTCTTGCTCCAGGTTGAGGGCCATACCGTAGACGCCGCCCGGAAACTCGATCATCTCGCCGTACATTACGTCGGCCAGACCGTGAATCCGCACGATGCCGTCAGATACGCTGACGACAGTGCCTTCGTTACGGGCTTGGGAGGTCACATCGAGCTTGTCGATGCGGCCCTTGATAATTTCACTTATTTCGGAAGGATTGAGTTGCTGCATTGCTCTGCTGCCCCTTCAAACTCAAGATTTCAATGCTTCGGCAAGTTTCGCGATTTTGCCGCGAATCGAGCCATCGATAACCAGGTCGCCGGCGCGGATGACAACACCCCCAATAAGGGCTTTATCTTCCTCGACTTGCAGGCGCACTTCCCGGTTGAGTCGTGCACTGAGAACCTTGGCGAGTTTGTCTTGCTGTTCTTGGTTCAATGCGAAAGCACTGGTCACTTCAACGTCTACCGACTTCTCTTGTTCGGCCTTGTACAGGTCGAAAAGAGCGGCAATCTCCGGCAGAAGCGGGAGACGGTCGTTTTCGGCAACGACGTTGATGAAGTTCTGTGCCTTGGCATCAAACTTGTCGCCGCACACGTCAATAAACGTGGCGGCCTTTTCTGCGCTCGTCAGTCGCGGGGCCTTGAGCACGCGCTGCATGGTGTCATCTTGTGACACCGCTGCAGCCAGGCCGAGCATGGCTGACCAATTGGCCAGTTGCTGGTGGGCCTGAGCGTGCTCGAAGGCCGCCTTAGCGTAAGGTCGGGCCAACGTGGTCAGTTCTGCCATGATCGCCCTCGCTTAGATTTCAGCAGCCAGTTGGTTAACCAGCTCTGCGTGCGCGTTTTGATCGATTGTGGCACCCAGGATCTTCTCGGCGCCGCCGACAGCCAGCAAACCCACTTGGGCGCGCAGCTTGTCTTTGACACTGTTCAGTTCCTGTTCGATCTCGGCTTGAGCCTGAACCTTCACACGGTCAGCGTCGACACGGGCCTTTTCAACGGCCTCTTCGACAATCTGGTTACCGCGTTTCTTGGCTTGCTCGATGATTTCAGCTGCCTGAGCTTTCGCTTCGCGCAGTTGCTGACCCGCTTTTTCTTGGGCCAACTCCAGGTCGCGAGCTGCACGGCTGGCAGCGTCCAGACCATCAGCGATCTTCTTTTGACGTTCGTGCAGAGCAGCGATGACCGGAGGCCATACATACTTCATGCAGAACAGTACAAAAATCAGGAACGCAACGGACTGGCCAATCAGGGTCGCATTAATGTTCACGCCAACACCTCGCAGTTACGTTGTCCATCACACCAAATTACCCGGAATATCCGAGTAATTAGCCAGCGATCTGACCAACGAACGGGTTCGCGAAGGTGAAGAACAGCGCGATACCAACACCGATCATGGTTACGGCGTCGAGCAGACCGGCAACGATGAACATTTTAACTTGCAGCATTGGAACCATTTCTGGCTGACGCGCTGCGCCTTCCAGGAACTTGCCGCCCAGCAGGCCGAAACCAATTGCGGTACCCAGTGCGCCCAGGCCGATCAACAGTGCAACAGCGATAGCGGTTAGACCAACTACAGTTTCCATCTTTCCTCCCGACTTTTACGTCGTATGGTTTAGGTTTTTTAGATTAAAGCGGTAAAACAAATCGTTTCAGGTGCCCTGTGAAGAGCCCCTTCCCGTTTGACCGGGAAGGACATCAGACTAGTCGAGACTGGTCTTAATGGTTTTCTTCGTGCGCCATCGACAGGTAGACGATGGTCAGCATCATGAAGATGAACGCCTGCAGGGTGATGATCAGGATGTGGAACACAGCCCAAGCCCACTGCAGAACAACGCCCAGGCCGCTCAGCCAGAGCAGACCGCTGCCGAACATCACAGCGATCAGAATGAACACCAGCTCACCGGCATACATGTTGCCGAACAGACGCAGAGCCAGAGAGATCGGTTTAGCGATCAGGGTCACGAATTCCAGCAGGAAGTTCACCGGAATCAGCAGGGCTTGAACGAAGATGTTCTTGCTGCCGAACGGGTGCAGGGTCAGTTCGCCGATGAAGCCGCCGATGCCCTTGACCTTGATGCTGTAGAAAATGATCAGTGCGAAAACCGACAACGCCATGCCCAGAGTTGCGTTCGGGTCGGTAGTCGACACGGCGCGGAACGGGATGTGGTGGTCACCGGAGATCAGGATGGCCAGCTGAGGAATCCAGTCGACCGGGATCAGGTCGACGGCGTTCATCAGGAACACCCAAACGAAGATGGTCAGTGCCAGCGGTGCGATCACCGGGCTACGGCCATGGAAGCTGTCTTTCACGCTGCCATCGACGAATTCGACCAATACTTCAACGAAGTTCTGCAAAGCACCCGGCTGACCCGAAGTCGCTTTCTTGGCCGCCATGCGGAAAAGAAAAACGAAGATCAGACCCAACGCGACCGACCAGCCGAGAGTATCGACGTGGAAAGCCCAGAAGCCCATTTCTTTGGCTTCTGCTGCGGTGTGGGCAAAGCCCCAGCCGCCGTTAGGTAGCTGACCGAAGGTCAGGTTCTGCAAGTGGTGCTGGATATAGCCCGAAGCGGTTGTTTCTGCCATGGTTGCCTCAAACGCCCTAAGGTCTCGAAAGTCTTGTTCTCATCAGCAGGGGAGCGAACCAGCTGACCGACTGAGTCAGCACGAACACGCCGAATACAGCTATCGGCGCCAGCGGCTTCACACCTGCAAACACCAGCGCAAAAAGCACTGCTGTCAAAATCAGTTTGCCTGCCTCGCCGGCATAAAAAGACCGGACGATGGACTGGGCTGCTCGGGCGCCGGAAAACCGAAATGCCTTATGAGCGAAATAAACATTGGGCAGCAAGGCTATCAGGCCTCCGCAAAGTCCCGAGTATCCGGCAACGACTCCGTGCCATTGCCAGAGCGCCAAAGCGGCAATGAGCAAAATGACAAATTGAGCCATTAACACCGGAAATACCGCCAGGCGATGGAACGGCAGGCGGTTTGGCTTGCGGGTTTCCATCACTATTGCTCTCCAATGGTCGGCTGCCAGAATTCAATAACTTGGCATAATTTGTGCCGACAAAATGCGCGCAGAGTATAGGGGCGGTTCTGCCCCTATTCAACTGTCAGGTAGTGATTTCCGACTGCGCGCTACATGAGGAAATGTTTCAGCGGATGTGTGCGAGCACACCTTGAAGCTCATCGAGCGAGTTATAACCGATCACCAACTGACCCTTTCCCTTCTTCCCGTGGCGAATCTGCACCGCAGAGCCTAGGCGCTCGGCCAGACGCTGTTCGAGGCGGGCGATATCCGGGTCGGGTTTGCTGGCCTCCACAGGCTCCGGTTTGCCACTCAACCAATGGCGAACCAGTGCTTCAGTTTGGCGCACGGTCAGACCGCGTGCGACAACATGTCGCGCCCCTTCAACCTGCTGATTCTCGGGCAACCCGAGTAAAGCACGGGCATGGCCCATTTCCAGGTCGCCGTGGGACAGCATGGTCTTGATGACTTCCGGCAGCGCAATAAGTCGCAACAGGTTAGCCACAGTGACGCGGGATTTACCCACAGCCTCGGCAACCTGCTGTTGAGTCAGCTGGAATTCCTGCTGCAAACGCTGCAAGGCCACCGCTTCTTCGATCGGATTGAGGTCTTCGCGCTGGATGTTCTCGATCAGCGCAATGGCGATCGCGGTTTCATCGGGTACGTCGCGCACCATCGCCGGAATGGTTTCCTGCCCGGCTTGCTGGCTCGCGCGCCAGCGACGTTCACCGGCGATGATTTCAAAACGGCCACCGCCAATCGGGCGCACCACGATCGGCTGCATCACGCCTTGTGCCTTGATCGACAGCGCCAGTTCTTCCAGCGCCTGCGGATCCATGTCCCGACGTGGCTGGTATTTGCCGCGCTGGAGCAGATCCAGCGGCAGATGCTGCAGCTCACGGGTGTCAGCTTGCGCGGCTTGTTCTTCCAGCGCGCTGACAGTCGGACCACTCAGCAGTGCATCCAGTCCACGTCCGAGACCTCGTTTCTTGACGGCCATGGGGATTCCTTAAGTTGCCTGAGCGGCGGCGATGCGTGAATTTTTGCGCTGACGGCGAACCATCTCGCCGGCCAGGGCCAGATAAGCCAGGGCGCCACGCGATTGCTTGTCGTAGGCCAGCGCCGGCATGCCGTAGCTTGGCGCTTCGGCCAGACGGATGTTGCGCGGGATCACCGTGTCGTAAAGCTGCTCGCCAAAGTGTTCCTTGAGCTGCGCCGAAACATCGTTCATCAGGCTCAGGCGCGGGTCGTACATGGTGCGCAGCAAACCTTCGACTTTCAGGTTCGGATTGAGCAATTCGGCGATGCGCTTGATGTTATCCACAAGGTCGCTGAGACCTTCGAGCGCAAAGTACTCGCACTGCATGGGGATAATCACCCCGTCAGCGGCGACCAGTGCGTTCAGCGTGAGCATCGACAGCGACGGCGGGCAGTCGATCAAAATGTAATCGTAGTTTTCACGGATCGGCGCCAGCGCGCTGCGCAGACGGCTTTCCTTCATCTGCATTTCCAGCAGCACCACTTCTGCCGCGGTCAAATCGCGGTTGGCCGGCAGCAGTTGATAACCGCCGTGCTCGGAATAGTGCATGGCCTGGGCCAGATCGCATTCGCCGATCAGCAGGTCGTAAACCGAGTTTTCCAGGCCGTGTTTATCCACACCGCTACCCATGGTGGCGTTGCCCTGTGGATCGAGATCGATCAACAGCACCCGGCGCTTGGTCGCGACCAGGGATGCTGCGAGGTTGATGCAGGTGGTGGTCTTGCCCACACCACCCTTTTGGTTCGCTATCGCGAATACCTTAGCCATTCTTGCTTGTGTTCCCAATCATGCCGTGCGGCGCAGTATCAGCAGATGGCGTTGGCCTTGGCAACCGGGTACGGCCAGGGCGTGTTCGCTATCGAGTTTGAAGTCTGCCGGCAATGCTACCAGCTCATCGGCCGGATGAACGCCCTTCATTGCCAGCCAGCGTGTATCGGCATCGCCGAGATGGCGAGTCCAATTGGTGAAGTTCTCCATGCTGCTGAACGCCCGGGAAATGATCCCGTTGAATGGCTGCGCAGGCTGGAACGCTTCGACACGACTGTGGATAACTTGCAGGTTATCCAGTTTGAGTTCGAGTTTGACTTGAGTCAGGAAGCGGGTTTTCTTGCCGTTGCTGTCCAGACAGGTCACTTGCGAGTCCGGGTACAGGATCGCCAACGGGATCCCCGGCATGCCGCCGCCGCTGCCGACGTCGAGCCAACGACCGTTTTCGATGAACGACATCACGCTGAGACTATCGAGCAAGTGGCGCGAGACCATTTCGTCCGGATCGCGCACAGCGGTCAGGTTGTAGGCCTGGTTCCATTTGATCAACAGGGCCAAATAACCCAGCAGCAATTCTTGCTGGGTTTCAGTGAGGTTGACACCGAGCTCGCGGGCTCCTGTGGATAACTCTTCGGCGTGTTGCGAAGTGACCTTAGAACTCAAGCGCTTTGCTCCAACTGACGGCCCGCGCCGCGTTTTTTCAAATGAATCATCAACAGCGAAATCGCTGCCGGGGTCACGCCCGGGATCCGCGAAGCCTGGCCTAGCGTCTCTGGTCGAGTCGCGCCGAGCTTGCTCTGGATCTCCTTGGAGAGACCGGAAATGTTGGTGTAATCGATATCCACAGGCAATTTCGTGTCTTCGCTGGCGCGCAGACGGGCGATTTCGTCCTGTTGACGGTCGATGTAACCGGCGTATTTGGTCTTGATTTCAACCTGCTCGGCAACCTGTGGATCTTCGGCGCCGTTGCCGGTCACTTCGACCAGACCAGCGTAGTCGATTTCCGGACGGCTCAAGAGGTTGAGCAAGTTGTATTCGTGAGTCAGTGGCGTACCGAATTTTTCGGCAATCGCATCGCCCTGCTGGGTATTCGGGCGAACCCAGGTGCTTTTCAGGCGCTGCTCTTCGAGTTCGATGCTTTCGCGTTTCTTGCAGAAGGCCGCCCAACGCGCGTCATCGACCAGACCGAGCTCGCGACCTTTTTCGGTCAGACGCAGGTCGGCGTTGTCCTCGCGCAGGATCAGGCGGTACTCGGCACGGGAAGTGAACATGCGGTACGGCTCTTGGGTACCGAGGGTGATCAGGTCGTCGACCAAAACACCGATGTACGCTTCATCGCGACGCGGGCACCAGGCTTCTTTGCCCTTGGCGCGCAGTGCGGCGTTGGCGCCAGCGAGCAAACCTTGCGCGCCGGCTTCTTCGTAACCGGTGGTGCCGTTGATTTGCCCGGCGAAGAACAGACCGCCGATGACTTTGGTTTCCAGGCTGTACTTCAGGTCGCGCGGATCGAAGTAGTCGTACTCGATCGCATAACCCGGACGCACGATGTGCGCGTTTTCCATGCCGCGAATCGATTGCACGATCTGCAATTGCACGTCGAACGGCAAGCTTGTGGATATCCCGTTCGGATACAGCTCATGGGTGGTCAAACCTTCCGGCTCGATAAACACCTGATGGCTTTCCTTGTCGGCAAAGCGGTGGATCTTGTCTTCGATCGACGGGCAATAGCGCGGGCCGATGCCTTCGATTTCACCGGCAGCGGAATACATCGGCGAACGATCGAGGTTCGCGGCGATGATTTCGTGGGTGCGGGCGTTGGTGTGAGTAATCCAGCAGCTGACCTGGCGTGGATGCTGTTCTTTGTTGCCCATGAACGACATCACCGGGATCGGCGTATCACCGGGTTGCTCGGTCATTACCGAGAAATCCACAGACTTGCCGTCAATACGTGGCGGTGTGCCGGTTTTCAGGCGACCGACACGCAATGGCATTTCACGCAGACGGTGTGCCAGGGCGATCGACGGCGGATCACCGGCACGGCCGCCGGAAAAATTCTGCAAACCGATGTGGATAAGTCCGCCGAGGAACGTACCGGTGGTCAACACCACGGAATCGGCGAAGAACCGCAGACCCATTTGCGTGACAACACCGCGGACTTGTTCCTGCTCGACGATCAGGTCATCAGCAGCTTGTTGAAATATCCACAGGTTCGGCTGATTTTCCAGAATTTCGCGGACAGCGGCTTTATACAAAATCCGGTCAGCTTGCGCACGGGTCGCCCGTACGGCCGGGCCTTTGCGGCTGTTCAACACGCGAAACTGGATGCCGCCCTTATCGGTCGCCATGGCCATCGCGCCGCCGAGGGCGTCGATTTCCTTGACCAGATGGCTTTTGCCAATGCCACCGATGGCCGGGTTGCAACTCATGGCACCGAGGGTTTCCACGTTATGCGTCAGCAACAGGGTTTTTGCCCCCATACGTGCTGAGGCCAGTGCTGCCTCGGTACCGGCATGACCGCCGCCGATGACGATCACTTCAAAACGGGAAGGGAAATCCACCACGCACCTCGTGCCTGCTTAAGTAGGTAATTCAGGAATAGTTTGAGATCAGGATTTTGAACCTGGTCGACAAGTATAGGGACTTCGCCCTTCCTAAAGAACCCTTTGCACAAAATTTAACCAGCTGTGGAGAACTCAAGGTTAAAAGAATAAAAAAGAGAGAAATTTATAAAACCTTTGTTTTTATGTTTATTTCTACTGAGCCTACTTTCTGTGGATAGATCGCTACAGGCCTTTATATTCAATATGTACAGAGATTCAAAACCCTGTGTTCATGTGCCAATGAGGGCCTTGGATAACCGGTTTAAGCCTGTGGATGAAAGGGGTGGTTATCCACAGAGGGGTTTATATCCAGTTTTGAAGCCCTGTTATCAACTGCCCTTAGTGGCAGTTATTCACAGGGCTTAATCCACAGAAAAGCGATAAAACGGCGTTTTCGAGGCGCAAGAAAAATCGCCAACGAGGGTTCGCTGGCGACAAAGAAGCCGATGGAGGGAAGTGCGAGGGCTATTGTGAGAGGACGTAACAGAGGCTAATAATAGGCATTATCATTAACTCGCCTATTTTCCCCATGTCCCTAACCGCCCACACTGCTGCGATCGAGCAAATCTACGAGCAACACCATTCGTGGCTATACGGGTGGCTCAAGGGAAAATTGCATGACGCCTGCGATGCCGCCGATGTCGCGCATGACACGTTCGTGCGGATTCTGGCGGCGCGCAATGCCGCACAGATTCGTGAGCCACGGGATTATCTGGCGACCATTGCACGCGGTCTGGTCATTGATCGTTATAGAAGGCAGGCCATCGAAGCCGCGTATTTGCAGACCCTCGCGGCTCGACCGGAAGCCACCGCCATCAGCGAGGAAGACAAGGCGCTGATCATCGAAACTCTGGTCGCTGTGGATAAAGCCTTGGCCGGGCTCGGCGCCAGAAGCCAACAAATCTTCATGCTCTCGCAAATCGATGGCCTGACTTATCAACAGATCGCTTTGCAGCTGAAGGTTTCGCTGACCACGGTGAAGAAGCACATGATCCGCGCGCTGACGGAATGTGCCCTGATCATGGCGCAACGTTGATGGCCATCGCCCCCAATCGCCAGATCTTCGAAGCGGCCGCCAGTTGGTATGTGCAGTTTCAGGCGGATCCGCCAACGCTCGCCGAACAAAAGGCCTGGCAGTTGTGGATAGATAGCGACCCGGCGCATCTGGCGGCGTGGAACCAGATGGAACAACTGCAGCGCCACCTCGGCACGCTGCCACAGGATCTGAAACGTCGCGCGCTGAATAACGGTCAGCAACGTCGCCAAGTGCTGAAATTGTTGCTGCTCGTTGCGGGCACGGGGTTTGTAGGCTGGAATGTTCAGCAACACACTTCCTTGGGAAATGTCTGGGCCGACTATAAAACCGGCGTTGGCCAGCGTCGCAATATCACATTGGCGGATGGCAGCCAGATTCAACTCAACGCCGACACTGCGATTGATGTGTCTTTCGACCCGGCGCAGCGGCTGATTCGCCTGCGCTCCGGCGAGATCCTCATTCAAACCGGCAAGCTTGGTGATCATCGGCCCTTTTTCGTCGAAACCCGGGATGGCCGGATTCAAGCACTCGGCACTCGTTTCTCCGTTCACCAGCTATCGAGTTCTACCCGAGTTGGAGTGCTGGAAGACCGGGTCAGTGTTCAGCCCGGTGATACTTCAACGGCCGCAACAATCTTGCAGGCAGGCGAAGGCGCTGATTTTGATCGTCAGCACATAGGCCTCATTCATCCGTTCAAACCCTCGGAAGTGGCGTGGATCAACGGCCAATTGATCGTTCTCGATGCACGCTTGGGCGATGTGATTGAAGAATTGGGCCGTTATCGCAGTGGGGTTTTGCATTGCGATGCGCGTGCCCGGGAGCTGCGGGTTTCCGGGACATTCCGCCTCAATTCAACTGACGCTGTCCTGGCCAATCTACAGGCGTCGCTGCCGATCAACGTGCGCTATTTCACTCGTTACTGGGTCTCGATCAGCCACAACGTTTGAACGAAATTTCGCCTGGGCAAAATAAATCGCAAACAGGGTTATCTTTTTTCGCCCTGACCCGGCCCTACAGGTAATCGCGATAAACGCGGCTCTTTGCCACCTTCAGGGCTTATCCACCCATGCGTCTTCCCACGTTTCGTCAGCGTTTTTCCTACCACTGCATTGCTTACAGCCTACTGATGACCAGCGCCGCGTCCTGCCTGGTGATTAGCCATAACGCCGTCGCTGCATCGGCCACTCAGCGTTATGCGATTGCAGCGGGCCCTCTGGACAATGCACTGAGCCAGTTCGCCTCGGCCGCCAACGTGATTCTGTCGTTCTCGCCGCAACAGACCAGCCGTTTGCGCAGTGTCGGGTTGAACGGCAACTTCACCGTCGACCAAGGTTTTGCCCAACTGCTGCAAGGCTCAGGTTTGCAAGCCGTACCGCAGGCGCCGGGCAGTTACATTCTGCAGGCGCTGCCAAACGGCGACTCATTGGAATTGGCCCCGACCAACATCAATGGTCAGTTGGCCAACCCGATGAATCTGGATTACGCGGCGGACGTCGGATACAAGGCGCAGAACAGTCGAATCGGTACGAAAACCAGTACGCCGTTGTCGGAAACGCCGCGCTCGGTGTCAGTCGTCACCGCCCAGCGCATGAAAGATCAGAAATCTCAGACACTCACCGAGGTGCTCGGCTACGTGCCGGGGATCTTTGCCCCACCGTTCGCCGCCGGCGACAGTCTGGCTGGAGACCTGTTCTATATTCGCGGTTTCAACGCCACCGATTACGGCTACGGTCTGTTGCGCGATGGACTACGCGTCCAGGGCAATCGGTATGACACCAGCACCGAGCCTTACGGACTTGAGCGGGTCGAGATTTTCCGCGGCCCGTCTTCTCTGCTGTATGGGGAGAACGCACCGGGCGGCCTGGTCAATCTGGTGAGCAAACGCCCAACCGCCGCACCGCAAGGCGAAGTGCAATTGGGTTATGGCTCGAACAATCGCCGGCAGATCGGCGTCGATGTCTCCGGCCCGCTCAATGACAGCGGCAACGTACTCGGACGCGTGGTGATGCTTGGCCGCAAGTCCGACACCCAGACCGATCACGTTCCGGACGACCGCATTTACATCGCGCCATCGCTGACCCTGAATTTCGACGATTACAACACGCTGACCCTGCTGGCCAACTACCAGAAGGATCACACCAACATGGAACTTGGCCTACCGGCCGCCGGGACTTTGCTGACCAACCCCAACGGCAAGTTATCCAAAGGCACCATGCTCGGCGACCCAGACTGGAACACTTTCGAACGGGAAACCTGGAGCACCGGCTACGAGTTCAGCCACTCGTTCAACGACGACTGGCAGTTCCGCCAGAACTCGCGCTACATGCAGTCGCGCATCACCCGTCACGAAACCTGGCCGGGCAACCTCAATAACGCCGGGTTCGGTACGCGTCTGAACATGACGGCGTACGATCGCTTCAACAAATCGATGGTGTACTCGCTGGATAACCAGCTGGAAGGCAAATTCCAGGTCGGCGGTCTGGAGAACACCGTGTTGTTCGGCGCCAGCTACGATCGCACCTCCTTTAATCAGGACTGGAACGCCGGCATCGTCGGGCCGATCGATGTGTATAACCCGGTGTACTTGCGCGATCCGACCACGCCGATTGCGGTGCAAAACACCTTGCTGGAACAGCAGATGAAAGGGGTTTATGCACAGATCCAGAGCAAGTACGACCACTGGCTGTTCCTGCTCGGTGGTCGTCAGGATTGGGTCGACAGTGATTTTCGCGACAAGGTGGCCCAGTCGAGCGACATCAGCTCCGAGGATAAGAAATTCACCTATCAGGGCGGGGTGATGTACCAGTTCGACAACGGCATGACGCCGTATGTCAGCTACTCGACCTCTTTCGTGCCGGTTCAGCAGATTTCCAATGCCGGCGCGCCGCTCGATCCGATCACCAGCAGCCAATACGAAGTGGGCCTGAAGTACGAACCGATCGGCTGGGACACTGCTTTCACTGCATCGGTGTATGACCTGCGCAAAAAGGACGACACCTACTTCGACGCCACCACGTCGAGTTATCGCCAAGTGGGCGAAAGCCGTTCCAAGGGTGTGGAACTGGAACTCAACAGCAACCTGACCCAGAACCTCAACGTCACTGCGGCTTATACCTACACCGACGCGCGAATCACCAAGGATGCCGCGACTTCTTTGGTCAAAGGCCATCAAATGACCGGCGTGCCGCGTAATCAGGCTTCGGTATGGGCGAAATACCGTTTCCTCGATGGCGACTTGAAAGGTTTGTACTTAGGCGGCGGTGTGCGTTACTTCGACAGTGCCTTCGCTTACACCTCGCCTTCTCTCTACGGAAAGCTGGATGCCGGCGATGTCACCTTGGTGGATGCAGCCATCGGTTATCAGATCGATACGCACTGGAGCGTCGACCTGAATGCAAAGAACCTGTTCGACAAGGAATATGTGTCGGGTTGCAACGACGCGGGTCGTTGCTATTGGGGTGAGGATCGCACTCTGCTCGGTACAGTTTCCTACAACTGGTAAAACGAAAAAGGGGCTGTGGATAAATTGTCCACAGTCCCTTTTGTCATTTGCCGATACAGAAACTGGAAAAGATTCGTCCCAACAGATCATCAGAGCTGAAAGCCCCGGTGATTTCGCCGAGAGAATGCTGTGCCTGGCGCAAATCTTCGGCGAGCAACTCTCCGGCGCCAGCCAAGGTCAGCTGGGCGCGGCCGTGTTCCAGTGCCGCACTGGCGTGGCGCAAGGCCTCCAGATGCCGGCGACGTGCACTGAAACTGCTTTCCGACGTCTGCTCGTAACCCATGCAGGCTTTGAGATGATCGCGCAACAGATCCAGACCTTCACCGGCGGATTTGGCGCTGAGACTGATCGTCACGTGCCCGTCTTCGCTGGTTTCCAGAACAATGGCTTCGCCGGTCAGATCGGCCTTGTTGCGGATCAACGTTACTTTGGCCGGGTCTGGCCGGGTTTCGAGGAATTCCGGCCACAAGGCAAACGGATCCAGCGCTTCCGGAGCGGTTGCATCGACCACCAGCAACACCCGATCAGCTTCGCCAATCGCTTTCAATGCGCGCTCGACGCCGATCTTTTCCACCTGATCATCGGTATCACGCAGGCCAGCGGTATCGACAACGTGCAACGGCATGCCGTCGATGTGGATATGTTCACGGAGGATGTCGCGAGTGGTGCCGGCGATCTCGGTCACGATTGCCGCTTCGCGACCGGCCAACGCATTCAACAGGCTGGATTTGCCAGCATTCGGACGGCCGGCGATCACTACGGTCATGCCATCGCGCAGCAACGCGCCCTGCCCGGCTTCGCGCAGCACTGTGGATAATTCATCGCGCACTTTGTCGAGCATGCTCAGCACATGGCCATCGGCGAGGAAGTCGATTTCTTCTTCCGGGAAGTCGATGGCGGCTTCGACGTAGATGCGCAGACCGATCAACTGTTCGGTCAAGTTATGCACACGCTGGGAAAACGCACCCTGCAATGAACGCAGGGCATTGCGTGCAGCCTGTGCAGAACTGGCTTCGATCAAATCGGCAATCGCCTCGGCCTGGGCCAGGTCGAGTTTGTCATTGAGGAAGGCGCGTTCGCTGAATTCCCCCGGGCGCGCCAGACGGCAGCCCAGTTCCAGGCAGCGTTTGAGCAACATATCCAGAACGATGGGGCCGCCGTGGCCCTGCAATTCCAGAACGTCTTCACCGGTGAACGAATTAGGCCCCGGGAAATACAGCGCCAGACCTTCGTCGAGCACCTGTTTGTCGTCAGTGAAAAACGGGCCGTAATGGGCGTAACGCGGTTTCAGTTCGCGGCCGCTGATGGCTTTTGCCGCCACGCTGGCCAACGGCCCGGAAATACGGACGATGCCCACACCACCACGACCTTGAGCGGTGGCGACAGCGGCGATGGTTTCACGAGGTACGCTCATTAACCGGAATCCAGACAGAAATGACAGATAGCAAAACGCCCCACTAGGGGGCGTTTTGAGTGGTTATCCACAGTGTAAATCAAGCGGCTGCTTTGGTAGCCCGTTCGATCTTACGTGTGATGTACCACTGTTGGGTGATGGACAGGCAGTTGTTCACAACCCAGTACAGCACCAGACCAGCCGGGAACCACAGGAAGAAGAAGGTGAAGATGATTGGCATCATTTTCATGACCTTCGCCTGCATCGGATCCGGAGGAGTCGGGTTCAACTGCTGCTGGATAAACATGGTTGCGCCCATGATGATCGGCAGAATGAAGAACGGATCCTTGATCGACAGGTCAGTGATCCACAGCATGAACGGCGCCTGGCGCATTTCCACGCTTTCCAGCAGAACCCAGTACAGCGAAAGGAAAACCGGCATCTGCACGAGGATTGGCAAGCAACCACCCAGCGGATTGATCTTCTCTTTCTTGTACAGCTCCATCATGGCTTGCGACATTTTCTGCCGGTCATCGCCATGTTGTTCTTTCAGTGCAGCCAGTTTCGGTGCAACGGCACGCATACGCGCCATCGATTTGTAGCTGGCAGCCGACAGAGGGAAGAAAAGACCCTTGATCAGCATGGTCAGGAAGATGATCGACCAGCCCCAGTTACCAACAATCGCGTGGATGTGTTGCAGCAACCAGAAGATCGGTTGAGCAATGAACCACAGAATGCCGTAGTCGACGGTCAGTTCCAGACCTGGGGACAACTGCTTCAGCACAGCCTGGCTTTTCGGACCGGCGTACAGCACAGCGCTGGTTTCAACTTTGGCACCTGGTGCAGCGGTCAGTGTTGGACCGGTGTAACCGATGATGTAGTTGCCTTTGCTGTCTTTACGGGTCTGAACGACGTTGTTTTCGCCCTTCGCCGGAATCCACGCGGTCACGAAGTAGTGTTGCAGCCAGGCTACCCAACCACCGGTGACGGTTTCTTTCAGCTGCGCCTTGTCCATGTCCTTCATGGACACTTTCTTGTACGGCTCCGAACTTGTCCACAGGGCAGCGCCCAGGTAAGTCGCGGTGCCAGTAGCAGTGGTGGACGAAGGGTCAGCGCTGTTATCACGCTTCAACTGAGCAAACATTGCGCCGTTCCAGGGCTGAGCGCTCTGGTTATCCACAATGTAGGAAACGGCTACGTCGTACAGGCCGCGTTTCAGGGTGAAACGCTTGATGTAATTGACGCCGTCCTTGCTGAACTTCAGGTCTACGACCAATTGGTCCTGACCGTCAGCCAGTTGATAAGTCTTCTTCTCCGAGGAGTAGACCGGACGACCGGCCGGGTTTGCGTCCGGGCCGTTGGTGCCGATCAGACCGCTTTGGGCCAGATAAATACGTTCGCCGCCGTTATCGAACAGCTGGAACGGAACATCAGGACGATCCTGACGACGTGGATACAGAGGCAAGGTCAGTTGAGCAACATCACCACCTTGTGGATCGATCGCGAGATCGAGCACGTCGGTTTTGATCTGGATCAGATCCTTGCTGGCGGCTACCGGTGTTTCGGCAGGTGCGCTGGTATCGCTAGCGGCGCGCGGAATATCGTCACTGGC
The DNA here is from genome assembly GCF_029959385.1 of Pseudomonas sp. PS01303. Classification (NCBI taxonomy): domain Bacteria; kingdom Pseudomonadati; phylum Pseudomonadota; class Gammaproteobacteria; order Pseudomonadales; family Pseudomonadaceae; genus Pseudomonas; species Pseudomonas sp. PS01303. The sequence continues at coordinate 45,368 of NZ_JASCPK010000001.1, read as the reverse complement.
GGCAGCATTATTGCCAGTGGCGGTGTCCGGCAAACCGGATGTAGTCGTACTGGAAGCAACATTCTGAGTCGGCAAAGCAGCCTGACCATAGTCCTGGTTCCATTTAAGAACCATAACGTAGGCCACGATTGCCAGGGCGACGATCAGGATCGTGCGTTTGATATCCATGATTACTCGGCCATCGAAGAAGAACGGGAGGTAGGGATAGGTGGAACCGGGTCATAACCACCGGGATTCCACGGATGACAGCGACCTAAACGACGAAAGGTCAGCCAGCCACCGCGCAGAAGGCCATGATTTTCAATGGCTTCATACGCGTAGCAGGAACAACTGGGGTAGAAACGACAGTGGCTGGCCATCAAAGGACTAATGGCATAGCGATAAAACTGGATCGGAACGAGGGCCAGTTTACGCATCAGGACTGTCTACCCCTACAGTTTCGGTTTTGACTTCTGGAACTGGCTTGCTGCGTGCCAGACGCTTCCAGAGCTTGCCGAAATGCTGAATCAATTCGGGGTTTTCTACATCGCCAAGACCTTTGCGCGCGACGATAACGATGTCCCAGCCGACCAGTGAATCCTGGTGCAGACGAAACGATTCGCGCATCAAACGTTTGAGGCGATTGCGCTCAACGGAGAGCTTTACGCTCTTTTTCCCGATAACCAGCCCGAGACGGGGGTGATCAAGATCGTTGTTGCGTGCAAGGAGCAGGAGATTTTTCCCCGGAACCTTGCCGGTAGGGGAGTCAAAGACTGCCTTGAAATGCCGGGGGGTAAGCAGACGCTTTTCCCGACTGAAGTCCTGACTCACCTCCAGTACCGGATTATCAAACTGCCAGACGCGCACGACCTTTGGCGCGGCGACGCGACAGGACAGCACGGCCGTTCTTGGTAGCCATGCGAGCACGGAAGCCGTGAGTACGGGCGCGTTTGATAGTGCTTGGTTGGAAAGTACGTTTCATTGTCGTGTTACCTGGTTCGTCCACAACGGGCCGGAATGGCCCCCGTTTTAAGAGACCGGGGATTCTAGAGAAAGCAAGCCCTCAGGTCAATTTCCAACCAGCGTTTCCTTATAAATAGATCTCGGAGGCCTCTGTGGCTGAAAGCCTGTCTGCCAAACATAAAAATAAAGAAGGGACTTATTTAAAGCTTTTTTGTAAAGCTTATAAAAGCTAGGGCCGTCATCTTCTGTGGATAAGTGCCAAGAGCCCTTATTTCACGTGATGTACAGAGAATGACAACTACAGTGGAAAACCGTGTTCAGCCTGTGCTGCACTGTCGGATAACCTGTGCGTGGAATGGCCTGTTATCCACAGGCAGGTTATCCACCGAGTTCAACCCCCAGTTGTCCAGTGCCCTCAGGGGTGGTTATCCACAGAGCTTATTCACACACCGTTGGTCGCCTTTTTTTGGTTTAACGCATTGATAAATCATGTTCACCGGGCAACCTGCATGTGGATAAGTGGGCGGCTCGCCGCTACAATGGCCGCTTGTTTTTGCCTCACCGGCTTTCAACTTAGGGGATATCCGTGTCAGTGGAACTTTGGCAGCAGTGCGTGGAGCTTTTGCGCGAGGAGCTGCCTGCCCAACAATTCAACACCTGGATCCGTCCACTACAGGTCGAAGCCGAAGGCGACGAGTTGCGCGTCTACGCACCGAACCGTTTTGTTCTGGACTGGGTCAACGAAAAGTACCTGGGGCGCGTCCTTGAACTGCTGGATGAGCACGGCAACGGCATGGCGCCTGCGCTTTCCTTATTAATAGGCAGCAAACGCAGCTCGGCACCGCGTGCCGCACCGAATGCGCCACTGGCGGCAGCGCAAGCTTCCCAGGCGCAAGCGAATGCTGCCCCGGTGAACACGCCAGCGCCGACTCAGACGCCAGCACCGAGCGCCAAGCGCTCGACGCAGAAAAGCCCGGAAGTCAGCGATGAACCGTCTCGCGACAGCTTCGATCCGATGTCCGGCGCCTCTTCGCAGCAGGCCCCGGTTCGCGCCGAGCAACGCACTGTGCAAGTCGAAGGTGCGCTCAAGCACACCAGCTACCTGAACCGTACGTTCACCTTCGAGAATTTCGTCGAAGGTAAATCCAACCAGCTCGCCCGCGCGGCGGCCTGGCAAGTGGCGGATAACCCGAAGCACGGCTACAACCCACTCTTCCTTTATGGTGGCGTTGGCCTGGGTAAAACTCACTTGATGCACGCGGTGGGTAACCATCTATTAAAGAAGAACCCGAATGCCAAGGTCGTGTACCTGCATTCCGAGCGTTTCGTGGCCGACATGGTCAAGGCGCTGCAGCTGAACGCGATCAACGAGTTCAAGCGTTTCTACCGTTCGGTGGATGCGCTGCTCATCGATGACATTCAGTTCTTCGCCCGTAAAGAGCGTTCGCAGGAAGAGTTTTTCCACACCTTCAACGCGCTGCTTGAAGGTGGCCAGCAGGTCATTCTCACCAGTGACCGCTATCCGAAAGAAATCGAAGGCCTTGAAGAGCGCCTTAAATCCCGGTTTGGCTGGGGCCTGACGGTTGCCGTCGAGCCGCCGGAACTGGAAACCCGCGTGGCGATCTTGATGAAAAAGGCCGATCAGGCCAAAGTCGACTTGCCGCACGACGCCGCGTTCTTCATCGCCCAGCGTATTCGTTCCAACGTCCGTGAGCTGGAAGGCGCGCTGAAACGCGTGATCGCCCACTCGCACTTCATGGGCCGCGACATCACCATCGAGCTGATTCGCGAATCCCTGAAAGACCTGTTGGCGTTGCAGGACAAACTGGTCTCTGTGGATAACATTCAGCGCACCGTCGCCGAGTACTACAAGATCAAGATCTCCGACTTGCTGTCCAAGCGCCGTTCGCGCTCGGTCGCACGTCCGCGTCAGGTGGCGATGGCGTTGTCCAAGGAATTGACCAACCACAGCCTGCCGGAAATCGGCGATGTGTTTGGCGGCCGCGACCACACCACCGTGTTGCACGCCTGCCGCAAGATCAACGAACTTAAGGAATCCGACGCGGACATCCGCGAGGACTACAAGAACCTGCTGCGTACACTGACCACTTGATGAACACCAGCGCAGCTTATTAAGGCAAGGGACTAGACCATGCATTTCACCATTCAACGCGAAGCCCTGTTGAAACCCCTGCAACTGGTCGCAGGCGTCGTCGAGCGTCGACAGACCTTGCCGGTACTGTCCAACGTGCTGTTGGTAGTCGAAGGCCAGCAACTGTCGCTGACCGGTACCGACCTTGAGGTCGAGCTGGTCGGTCGTGTGCAACTTGAAGAGCCTGCGGAAACAGGTTCCATCACCGTGCCTGCGCGCAAGCTGATGGACATCTGCAAAAGCCTGCCCAACGATGCGCTGATCGACATTAAAGTCGACGAGCAGAAGCTGGTGGTCAAGGCCGGCCGTAGCCGTTTCACCCTGTCGACCCTGCCTGCCAACGACTTCCCGACCGTTGAAGAAGGCCCGGGTTCGCTGACCTGCAGCCTCGAGCAGAGCAAACTGCGTCGCTTGATCGAACGCACCAGCTTCGCCATGGCCCAGCAGGACGTGCGTTATTACCTCAACGGCATGCTGCTGGAAGTGTCTGAAGGCATCATCCGCGCCGTGGCCACCGACGGTCACCGTCTGGCCATGTGCTCGATGAAAGCCGATATCGGTCAGCCGGATCGCCATCAGGTGATCGTGCCGCGCAAAGGTATTCTCGAACTGGCACGTCTGCTCACCGAGCCGGACGGCAACGTCAGCATCGTCCTGGGTCAGCATCACATTCGCGCGACCACCGGCGAATTCACCTTCACCTCGAAACTGGTCGACGGTAAATTCCCGGACTACGAGCGTGTTCTGCCGAAGGGCGGCGACAAGCTGGTATTGGGCGATCGCCAAGCGCTGCGTGAAGCGTTCAGCCGTACCGCGATTCTGTCCAACGAGAAATACCGCGGTATCCGTCTGCAACTGGCCAACGGGCAGTTGAAGATCCAGGCCAACAACCCGGAGCAGGAAGAAGCGGAAGAAGAAGTGGGCGTTGAATACAACGGCGGCTCCCTGGAAATCGGCTTTAACGTGAGCTATCTGCTCGACGTGCTGGGCGTGATGACCACCGAGCAGGTTCGCCTGATTTTGTCCGACTCCAACAGCAGTGCGCTGGTGCAAGAGTCCGACAACGACGACTCGGCTTACGTTGTCATGCCGATGCGTCTGTAATCAGCTGACCCTGGATGTCCTTAAGTCGTGTTTCGGTCACCGCGGTGCGCAATCTGCACCCGGTGACCTTCTCCCCCTCCCCCCGCATCAACATTCTTTACGGCGCTAACGGCAGCGGCAAAACCAGTGTTCTGGAAGCCATTCATCTGCTGGGGCTTGCCCGTTCGTTTCGTAGTACGCGTCTGTTGCCGGTCATCCAGTACGAACAACTCGCCTGTACCGTGTTCGGTCAGGTCGAATTGGCCGAGGGTGGCCATAGCGCTTTGGGCATCTCGCGCGATCGTCAGGGCGAGTTCCAGATTCGCATCGACGGGCAGAACGCCCGCAGCGCTGCGCAACTTGCGGAGATCCTGCCGCTGCAGTTGATCAACCCCGACAGCTTCCGCCTGCTTGAAGGCGCGCCGAAGATTCGCCGGCAGTTTCTCGACTGGGGCGTGTTCCACGTTGAGCCGCGTTTCATGGCTACCTGGCAGCGTTTGCAGAAGGCCTTGCGCCAGAGAAACTCCTGGCTGCGGCATGGTACACTTGACGCCGTTTCGCAAGCGGTTTGGGACAGGGAACTGTGCCAGGCCAGCGCTGAAATCGATGAATACCGCCGCGCTTACATCAAAGCCTTGAAACCAGTCTTTGAACAAACCTTGAGCGAACTGGTTGAGCTCGAAGGTTTGACGCTCAGCTATTACCGAGGCTGGGACAAAGACCGGGAATTGAGCGCCGTACTGGCTGGATCCCTGCAACGGGATCAGCAAATGGGTCATACCCAGGCCGGACCGCAACGCGCTGATTTGCGTCTTAGATTGGGCGCACACAACGCCGCGGACATTTTGTCCCGGGGTCAGCAGAAGTTGGTGGTCTGTGCACTGCGGATTGCCCAAGGGCACTTGGTCAGCCAGGCCCGACGCGGTCAGTGTATTTATCTGGTGGATGACCTGCCGTCCGAACTGGACGAGAACCACCGCCGCGCGCTGTGCCGTTTGCTGGAAGACTTACGCTGCCAGGTGTTTATCACCTGTGTAGATCACGAATTATTGAGGGAAGGCTGGCAGACGGAAACGCCAGTCGCTTTGTTCCACGTGGAACAGGGCCGTATCACCCAGACCCACGACCATCGGGAGTGAAGGCATTGAGCGAAGAAAATACGTACGACTCAACGAGCATTAAAGTGCTGAAAGGCCTGGATGCCGTACGCAAACGTCCCGGTATGTACATTGGTGACACCGACGATGGCAGCGGTCTGCACCACATGGTGTTCGAGGTGGTCGACAACTCGATCGACGAAGCCCTCGCCGGCCACTGCGACGACATCAGCATCATCATCCACCCGGATGAGTCCATCACCGTTAAAGACAACGGCCGTGGCATCCCGGTAGACGTGCACAAAGAGGAAGGCGTTTCCGCCGCCGAGGTCATCATGACCGTCCTCCACGCTGGCGGTAAGTTCGACGACAACTCCTACAAAGTATCCGGCGGTCTGCACGGTGTAGGTGTTTCGGTAGTGAACGCGCTGTCCGAAGAACTGGTACTGACCGTTCGCCGCAGCGGCAAGATCTGGGAACAGACCTACGTCCACGGCGTGCCTCAGGCACCGATGGCCATCGTTGGCGACAGCGAAACCACCGGCACCCAGATTCACTTCAAGCCGTCGGCGGACACCTTCAAGAATATCCACTTCAGCTGGGACATCCTGGCCAAGCGTATTCGTGAACTGTCCTTCCTCAACTCCGGTGTCGGCATCGTCCTCAAGGACGAACGCAGCGGCAAGGAAGAGCTGTTCAAATACGAAGGCGGCCTGCGTGCGTTCGTTGAATACCTGAACACCAACAAGACTGCGGTCAACCAGGTGTTCCACTTCAACATCCAGCGTGAAGACGGCATCGGCGTGGAAATCGCCCTGCAGTGGAACGACAGCTTCAACGAGAACCTGTTGTGCTTCACCAACAACATTCCGCAGCGCGACGGCGGCACCCACCTGGTGGGCTTCCGTTCGGCACTGACGCGTAACCTGAACACCTACATCGAAGCCGAAGGCCTGGCGAAGAAGCACAAAGTCGCCACCACCGGTGACGATGCCCGTGAAGGCCTGACTGCGATCATCTCGGTGAAGGTGCCGGATCCGAAGTTCAGCTCGCAGACCAAAGACAAGCTGGTCTCTTCCGAAGTGAAGACCGCGGTCGAACAGGAAATGGGCAAGTACTTCTCCGACTTCCTCCTGGAAAACCCGAACGAAGCCAAGCTGGTCGTCGGCAAGATGATCGACGCTGCCCGTGCCCGTGAAGCCGCGCGTAAAGCCCGTGAGATGACCCGCCGCAAAGGCGCGCTGGACATCGCCGGTCTGCCGGGCAAGCTCGCTGACTGCCAGGAAAAAGACCCGGCGCTCTCCGAACTGTACCTCGTGGAAGGTGACTCCGCGGGCGGCTCTGCCAAGCAGGGGCGTAACCGCAAGACCCAGGCGATCCTGCCGTTGAAGGGCAAGATCCTCAACGTCGAGAAAGCCCGTTTCGACAAGATGATCTCTTCCCAGGAAGTGGGCACCTTGATCACCGCACTGGGCTGCGGCATCGGTCGCGACGAGTACAACATCGACAAGCTGCGCTATCACAACATCATCATCATGACCGATGCTGACGTCGACGGTTCGCACATCCGTACCCTGCTGCTGACCTTCTTCTTCCGTCAGTTGCCGGAGCTGATCGAGCGTGGCTACATCTACATCGCTCAGCCGCCGTTGTACAAGGTCAAGAAAGGCAAGCAAGAGCAATACATCAAAGACGACGACGCCATGGAAGAGTACATGACGCAGTCGGCCCTGGAAGATGCGAGCCTGCACCTGAACGAAGAAGCCCCGGGCATTTCCGGTGAAGCGCTTGAGCGTCTGGTGAATGACTTCCGCATGGTGATGAAGACCCTCAAGCGTTTGTCGCGCCTGTACCCGCAGGAACTGACCGAGCACTTCATCTACCTGCCGGCCGTGAGCCTGGAAAAGCTCGGCGACCACGCAGCGATGCAAGAGTGGCTGGCCCAGTACGAAGCGCGTCTGCGTACCGTGGAAAAATCCGGTTTGGTCTACAAGGCCAGTCTGCGTGAAGACCGCGAACGCGGCGTGTGGCTGCCAGAGGTCGAACTGATCTCCCACGGCCTGTCGAACTACGTCACCTTCAACCGCGACTTCTTCGGCAGCAACGACTACAAAACCGTCGTCACCCTCGGCGCTCAACTGAGCACCCTGCTCGACGAAGGCGCGTACATCCAGCGCGGCGAGCGCAAGAAAGCAGTCACCGAGTTCAAGGAAGCACTGGACTGGCTGATGGCTGAAAGCACCAAGCGCCACACCATTCAGCGATACAAAGGTCTGGGCGAAATGAACCCGGATCAGCTGTGGGAAACCACCATGGACCCAAGCGTGCGCCGCATGCTGAAAGTCACCATCGAAGACGCCATCGGCGCAGACCAGATCTTCAACACCCTGATGGGTGATGCGGTCGAACCTCGCCGTGACTTCATCGAGAGCAATGCATTGGCGGTTTCGAACCTGGATTTCTGATCCTCGTTTGCGTCAAACAAAAAGGCCAACGCATTGCGTTGGCCTTTTTTATTGGCAGATCAAAAGATCGCAGCCTTCGGCAGCTCCTACAGGAGATCAATGTAGGAGCTGCCGAAGGCTGCGATCTTTTGATCTTACTCGGGCGCTGCCGCCACACTCTCCAACCGATACCCATACCCATAAATCGTCAACAGCTGCCACCCTCGATCCGCCGTCAGCCCGAGCTTGTTCCGCAGGCGATAGATATGCGTATCCAGCGGCCGCGACGAAGCCATCTCCTCATGCGGCCAAAACCGTTCATACAGATAATCCCGCGATAACGGCCTCCCCAGGTTGCTGAACAGACACCGCGCCAGTCGATACTCGCGCTCGGTCATGACAATCGGCTTTCCCTCGCGAGTGACGGTGAGTTCAGCGTCATCAAACGTCAGATCATTAAAGCTCAGCACTTCTGTCGCCGCCGCACGTTGCTGGCTGTGCCGCCGCAATACTGCAGCCACCCGCGCCTTCAATTCATTCGGCCGAAACGGCTTGCTCACATAATCATCCGCCCCCGCATTCAACGCCTGAACGATATCGCTCTCGCCATCACGGCTGGTGAGCATGATTGCCGCTGGTGGCGCTTCCATGTGTTCGCGGGTCCAGCGCAGCAGGGCCAGGCCGGTGAGGTCGGGCAGTTGCCAGTCGAGGATCAGCAGGTCGAAGGTTTCCCGACGCAGTTGGCGCAGCAGGTCTTCACCGCGTTCGAAGCTGTGCAGTGACCACGGCTGTTCGCCGGCATCGGCCATTTGCTGCAGGGTTTGCTCGACCCGGCGCAGTTCGGCGGGTTCGTCGTCCAGAATCGCAACGCGCATTCGCGGTCATTCCTTGTTGCTTGGGCAGTTGGCGGACAACCATAGTCGCTCGGCCCTCGCAGTGAAAGTAAGCAGCCCGCCGTTGGTCGACGTCCGCTATGATTCTTCGGGTCTACGTCTCAGACCTGTGGCCCATGAAACCATTCACCCTGCCCTGCCGTTTTTCCAAATGAACACTAATCGCCGGCACGAAAGCCGCGAGCCCAGCCAGGTGCAGCGCTTGTTTCGACAGCTGGTGCGCGAGTGGTTGTGGATAAGTCTAGTGCTGTTGCCGCTGACTGCGCTGTTGTCGTATCGCGCGCAGATCAACCTGCGCGATATCACCCCCGTCATGGGAGCCATGCTTTCGGTTGGGCTGGTGGCGTGCGTACTTGGTTTGCTGTTATGGCGTCCGCGCTGGGCGTTGTGGATAACGTTGGTTGGCATGGCCGGCGTGCTGCTGACCAGCGCCGGGCTGGCGGAGATGCGTCGCTGGTGGTCGCCGACGCCGGCGGTGTTGGGCATGTTGTTCGGCTATCTGATCTGGAACTGGCGGCGCCTGAGTGTGGTGCTGACTTATTTCGGCTGGGAGCTGACGCGGCTGGATGGAGAGCCGAAGGTTTTCCCCGAACGCCGTCGCACGCAATTCACCGGCGCCGATCGTTTGCAGGGGCAGATCATGGCCCTCGAGCAAGCCATGAGCCGCACCCGCGATACTCGACGCTTCATCGCAGACGGTTTGGAATACTTGCCGGTCGCCACCCTGATCAGCGATCCCAAGGGGCAGATCCTGCTGGGCAATCGCAAGGCCCGCGCGTTGTTCGATACTGCATTAGTGGGCGACGACGTCCTCGATCAACTCGCCCGCCTCGGCTATCCGGAATTATCCACAGAGCCACGTCCAGCGTTATCCGCCCTTCCGCTGCTGGAATTCCGTGACCACAAGGAACGCAGCCTGCGCCTGGAACGTGCCGCCCTGCTGCCGGTGGATGGGGACACACCGATCGGCTGGCTGCTGAGCCTCACTGACCTCAGTGCCGAACGCGCGGCGGAAGAACAACGCAGCGTATTGCTGCGCTTTCTATCCCACGACCTGCGCGCGCCACACTCGGCGATCCTCGCTTTGCTGGATGTGCATCGCCATCAGGCCGGGGCTGATGCGCCGTTGTTCGAACAGATCGAACGTCAGGTGCGCCGCGCGCTGGATCTGACCGACGGTTTTGTTCTGCTGGCGCGAGCCGAGTCTGAGACTTACCAATTTCAACCGACGTTGTTCGCGATGCTGGTGCTCGACGTGCTGGATCAAGCGTTGCCCATTGCCCAGCAGAAACGCATCGAGCTGCTGCATGACATGGATGAAGAGTCGCAGGAACGTTTGATCAATGCCGATCAAGGCTTGCTGACCCGCGCGCTGTTCAACCTGCTGGAAAACGCGATCAAGTACAGCCCGGCCGACACCACGATCACCCTGCGCGTCCGTTGCCGTGAGGAATGGTTGCACTGTGAATTGATCGATCAAGGCAAAGGCATCGCCGCCGATGAATTGCCGGATCTGTTCAGTCAGTACCGCCGTTTTTCCTCCGCCCAAGGCATCGATGGTGTGGGGCTGGGCCTGTCGATGGTCAAAGCGGTGGTTGATCACCATGGCGGTAAAATCGAATGCCGCAGCGTGGTCGATCAAGGCACCACGTTCCTGCTGGAGTTACCGCTGATTCACGAATGATCAGCCACAAAAAAACCGGCTATATCAGCCGGTTTTTTTACATCGGAAAAAAACTTATGCACCTTTTACGGTCTTTTATGAGCTTGAGAAATATATAAGCAAATCAATTACTTAATCTCAATATTCAAGCCTTTTCAAACAAACCGTACACAGGTTATCCACAAAATCTCAGACAGCGATCTGATCATTGGCGACCGGTGCCTGCGGGGCCGGTGGCAGAGAGCCCATTTCGCGTTGAGTCTTCTCGTTCCAGGCTTGCACCCGGTCGTTCAACTCGGCAATGGCGCGCGGGCCTGTACCTTCGGCGTACATCGGTTCGCCGATGACCACAGTGATCACGCCGGACTTTTTACCCCAGCCGACTTTCGGCCAGAATTTGCCGGCATTGTGTGCAATCGGCAGTACCGGAAGCGCCGCATTCACCGCCAAAGCGCTGCCACTGCGGGAGAACTTGCCGACAGTGCCAAACGGCACGCGTGTGCCTTCCGGAAAGATCAGCACCCAAACGTTGTCCTTGAGCAACTCGTCACCTTTGGCGGCGACTTGTTTCAGTGCAGCTTTCGGGTTGTCACGGTCAATCGCGATAGGCCGCAACATGGCCATGGCCCAGCCGAAGAAGGGCACGTAAAGCAGTTCGCGTTTGAGCACTTGGCTCAACGGCGAGAAATAAGCGGAGAGAAAGAACGTCTCCCAAGTGCTCTGGTGGTTCGATTGAATCACGCAGGGCCGGTCAGGCACGTTTGCCGCGCCCTTGATTTCGTAGCGGATACCGAGAAACACCTTGGTCAGCCACAAGGCGCAACGGCACCAGTACACGTTGATAAAACGATAACGCGCCTTGAACGGCAGAAACGGCGCGATGAAAAAACTCAAGCTGCACCACAGCAGGGAGGTGGTGCCCAGCAGCAGGTAAAAGAGAAAAATCCTGATGGCCCGCAGTATCGACATAGTGACGTTTACCGTGACGGGGCAATGCCCGAGTGTTCAAGCGCACTCCCGATCAATCCCTGGTCAGGAACTTCAGAAGTACTCTAGTTGTGGATAAGTTCTGCGGCAATCGCCGCCAGATCGTCAAAAATCAGAGTGCCAACCGGCAGGGTTTTGCCCTGAGTCTTTTCGCCTTTTCCGGTCTTTACCAAAACTGGCTGTGAATCGACGGCTTTGGCAGCCTCCAGGTCACCAAGGCTGTCGCCGACGAACCAGACATTGGTCAGCTCGACGTCGTAATGCGCCGCGATGGTTTTCAACATCCCCGGTTTCGGCTTGCGGCAATCGCAGCCTTCGTCCGGCCCATGCGGGCAGTACACGATCAGCCCGACTTCACCGCCCTGCTCCGCGACCAGCTCACGCAAGCGCGCGTGCATGGCATCGAGGGTGGCGAGGTCGTAATAGCCGCGAGCAATGCCCGACTGGTTGGTGGCCACCGCCACCGTCCAGCCGGCCTTGCTCAACTGCGCAATCGCTTCGATCGAGCCGGGCAACGGAATCCACTCCGCCACTGACTTGATGTAAGCGTCGGAGTCGTAATTGATCACTCCGTCCCGATCGAGAATCAGCAGTTTCAACAGCAATCCCTCAACCCAGCAGCGAAATGTCGGCAACGCCGAGGAACAGACCACGCAGACGCGCCAGCAGCGCGTAACGGTTGGCCCGCACATTGGCGTCGTCGGCATTGACCATCACCGCGTCGAAGAACGCATCCACCGGCTCACGCAATGCCGCCAGGCGTGCCAGCGATTCGTTGTACTGACGCGCCGCAGCCATCGGCTGTACCGCTTGATCCGCTTGTTGGATCGCCGAGTACAGCGAGAACTCGTTGGCGTTGTCGAAGTACTTCGCTTGTACCTCGGTCGGTACTGCGCCTTCGAGTTTGCTCAACAGGTTCGACACACGCTTGTTCACCGCCGCCAGCGCTGCCGCTTCCGGCAGTTTGCGGAAGGCCTGAACCGCTTGCACACGCTGATCGAAGTCCAGCGCCGAACCCGGCTTCAGGGCACGTACCGACAGGTAAGTGGCGACTTCAACGCCTTCGTCTTCATAACGCGCACGCAGGCGGTCGAAGATGAATTCCAGCACGGACTCGTTGAGGCCGGCAGCCTTGACCTTGGTACCGAACGCATTCACGGCGAAAGCCACAGCGTCGTTCAGGTCCAGATCGAGCTTCTTCTCGATGAGGATACGCAGCACGCCCAGTGCCGCACGGCGCAGGGCGTACGGGTCTTTGCTACCGGTTGGCAGCATGCCGATACCGAAGATACCGACCAGAGTGTCGAGCTTGTCAGCGATGGCGACGGCTGCACCGGTCAGGGTCGCCGGTAGTTCTGCACCGGCACCGCGTGGCATGTATTGCTCGTTCAGCGCCAGCGCGACGTCTTCCGGCTCGCCGTCATTGAGGGCGTAGTAGTAACCGGCGACACCTTGCATCTCCGGGAACTCGCCAACCATTTCCGTGGCGAGGTCGCACTTCGACAGCAGGCCAGCGCGAGCAGCCCACGAAGCGTTGCCGCCAATGCGCGCGGCGATGTACGCGGCCAGCTTGGAAACGCGCTCGGCCTTGTCGTAGACGCTGCCGAGTTTTTCCTGGAACACCACGTTTTTCAGGCGATCGTTGAAAGCTTCGAGCTTCTGCTTCTTGTCTTGCTTGAAGAAGAACTCGGCGTCGGTCAGGCGTGGGCGAACCACTTTCTCGTTACCGGCGATGATCTGCTGCGGGTCTTTGCTTTCGATGTTGGCCACAGTGATGAAACGTGGCAGCAACTTGCCGTCGGCATCCAGCAGGCAGAAGTACTTCTGGTTGTCCTGCATGGTGGTGATCAGCGCTTCTTGTGGCACGTCGAGGAAACGTTCCTCGAACGAGCACACCAGCGGCACCGGCCATTCAACCAGCGCGGTGACTTCGTCGAGCAGCGCCGGCGGCACGATGGCCGTGCCTTCCTGACGGGTGGCCAGCTCTTCGGTGCGCTTGCTGATGATCTCGCGACGCTCGTTGGCGTCGGCCAGCACGTAAGCGGCACGCAGGTCGGCGAGGTAGCTCGACGGCGAACCGATGCGCACGCTTTCCGGGTGATGGAAGCGGTGACCACGGGAATCACGGCCAGCCTTCTGCGCGAGGATGGTACAGTCGATGACCTGGTCACCGAGCAGCATCACCAGCCATTGGGTCGGACGCACGAACTCTTCCTTGCGCGCACCCCAACGCATGCGTTTCGGGATCGGCAGGTCGTTCAGTGAATCTTCGACGATGGTCGGCAGCAGGCTTGCGGTTGGCTTACCGGCGATGCTCTGGCTGTAACGCAGTTTCGGGCCGCTCTGATCGATTTCGCTCAGATCAACGCCGCACTTCTTGGCGAAACCCAGGGCTGCCTGAGTCGGATTACCTTCAGCGTCGAACGCCGCCTGACGTGGCGGGCCGTCGAGGTTGATGCTGCGATCCGGTTGCTGGGTAGCCAGCGCGGTGATCAGCACAGCCAGACGACGCGGCGCGGCGTAGACGGTTTTAGTCTCATAGCTCAGGCCAGCGGCTTGCAGGCCCTTGTCGATACCGGCGAGGAACGCGTCAGCCAGGGTGTTCAGGGCTTTCGGTGGCAGTTCTTCGGTGCCCAGTTCAACCAGAAAATCTTGCGCACTCATTGTGCTGCCTCCAGCTTGGCCAGTACTTCGTCACGCAGATCCGGGGTCGCCATCGGGAAGCCCAGCTTGGCGCGTGCCAGCAGATAGGCTTGCGCAACGGAACGCGCCAGGGTGCGTACGCGCAGAATGTATTGCTGACGCGCGGTCACCGAGATCGCCCGGCGCGCATCCAGCAGGTTGAAGGTGTGCGAGGCCTTCAACACCATTTCGTAGCTCGGCAACGGCAGCGGCTGGTCGAGTTCGATCAGGCGCTTGGCTTCGCTTTCATAGAAGTCGAACAGTTCGAACAGCTTGTCGACGTTGGCGTGTTCGAAGTTGTAAGTGGACTGCTCCACTTCGTTCTGGTGGAACACGTCGCCGTAGGTGACTTTGCCCATCGGGCCGTCAGCCCAGACCAGGTCGTAGACCGAATCCACGCCTTGCAGGTACATGGCCAGACGCTCAAGACCGTATGTGATCTCGCCGGTCACCGGGTAGCACTCGATGCCGCCCGCCTGCTGGAAGTAAGTGAACTGCGTCACTTCCATACCGTTCAGCCAGACTTCCCAGCCCAGACCCCAGGCGCCGAGGGTCGGCGATTCCCAGTTGTCTTCGACGAAGCGGATGTCGTGAACCAGTGGGTCCAGGCCGACATGCTTGAGGGAGCCCAGGTACAGTTCCTGGAAGTTGTCCGGGTTCGGCTTCAGCACGACCTGGAACTGATAGTAGTGCTGCAGACGGTTCGGGTTTTCGCCGTAACGGCCGTCAGTCGGACGACGGCTTGGCTGCACGTAAGCGGCGTTCCAGGTTTCCGGGCCGATGGCACGGAGGAAGGTCGCGGTGTGGAAAGTGCCGGCGCCTACTTCCATATCGTAGGGCTGAAGTACCACGCAACCTTGCTCGGCCCAGTATTGCTGGAGCGCGAGGATCAAGTCTTGGAAGGTACGCACGGCTGGCGTAGGCTGGCTCACGAAATTCACCTGTTTCTTGGGCTGCGATTTAAAGAGCGGGAGTATACCCGATTCAGTCGCACCTCCACCCCCTGGAGCCTTATGCCACGCTGCTTTTGGTGTACCGAAGATCCGCTGTACATGGCTTATCACGATCAGGAGTGGGGCACGCCGCTACGCGATGCGCAGGGTTTGTTCGAGTTGCTTTTGCTCGAAGGGTTCCAGGCTGGGCTGTCGTGGATCACCGTGCTGCGCAAACGCGAGCGTTATCGCGAGGTGCTGTTCGGCTTCGACGTGCAGCGCGTGGCGCAGATGAGCGACGCCGAAATCGACGAATTGATGCTCGATCCGGGGATCATCCGCAACCGCCTTAAACTCAACGCCGCCCGGCGCAATGCCCAGGCCTGGCTGGCGCTTGAGGATCCGGTGGCCTTCCTCTGGTCGTTCGTCAACGACCAACCGATCATCAATCATTTCAAGGATCGCAGCGAAGTCCCGGCGATCACCCCCGAAGCACTGGCGATGAGCAAAGCCCTGAAAAAGGCCGGTTTCACGTTCGTCGGCCCGACCATTTGCTACGCGCTGATGCAGGCTTCGGGCATGGTCATGGATCACACCCGCGACTGCGACCGCTACGCGCAGCTCGTCAACGCCGGTTAGAATGGCCGCCTCGCGCACCGCACAAGATCAGGAGTGACCTGTGGAAAAGTTTAAAGGCGCCTTGCTGGTAGGCGCTCTGCGGCTGTTTGCCCTGCTGCCATGGCGGGCCGTGCAGGCCGTGGGTTCGGCGATCGGCTGGATCATGTGGAAAACCCCCAACCGCTCCCGCGACGTGGTGCGGATCAACCTCGCCAAATGTTTTCCACAGATGGATCCGGCCGAACGTGAGCGTCTGGTCGGGCAGAGCCTGAAAGACATCGGCAAGTCGCTGACCGAAAGCGCCTGCGCGTGGATCTGGCCGGCGCAGCGTTCGATCGATCTGGTGCGCGAAGTCGAAGGCCTCGACGTGCTGAAAGACGCTTTGGCCTCGGGCAAAGGCGTGGTCGGCATCACCAGCCACCTCGGCAACTGGGAAGTGCTCAACCACTTCTATTGCAGCCAGTGCAAACCGATCATTTTCTATCGCCCGCCGAAGCTCAAAGCTGTGGACGAATTGCTGCGCAAACAGCGCGTGCAACTGGGCAACAAGGTCGCCGCCTCCACCAAGGAAGGCATCCTCAGCGTGATCAAGGAAGTGCGCAAAGGTGGTGCAGTGGGCATCCCCGCTGACCCGGAACCGGCCGAATCCGCCGGGATCTTCGTGCCGTTCTTCGCCACGCAGGCGCTGACCAGCAAATTCGTGCCGAACATGTTGGCCGGTGGTAAAGCGGTCGGCGTGTTCCTGCATGCGCTGCGCCTGCCGGACGGCTCTGGCTACAAAGTGATCCTCGAAGCCGCGCCCGAAGCCATGTACAGCACCGATACCGCCGAATCCTGCGCAGCGATGAGCAAAGTCGTCGAGCGCTACGTTGCCGCCTATCCGAGCCAGTACATGTGGAGCATGAAACGCTTCAAAAAGCGTCCACCCGGTGAAGAACGCTGGTACTGACGAAGTTGGCACACTCTGTGGATAACTTGTAGGAACTGCCGCAGGCTGCGATCTTTTGATCTTTCTCTTTCAGTTATCCACAACCCGTTCAAAAAGGGCGCACCAAGATGTCCGAACAACGCAAATCCTTCCGCATCAAAATCACCCACGACAGCTTCGGCGAATGCCTCGGGCAAACCCGCAACCTATCGCCGACCGGGGTCTATGTGCAGCATCCGAGCCTGGCGTCGTTGCCCAAAGGCGCGGTCGTCTATGGCCAGGTTCAGGATTTACCCACAGGCGCGCCACGGGTGCGAATGGAAGTGGTAACGGTCGACGCCGAAGGCATCGGTTTGCGCTACTTGTAGAACGTCACTGCGCCTGACGATCGAGTTTCTTCAAAAACACCGTCATTTCCTTCTCGGCCTGCTTGTCGCCATGGGCGCGGGCGGCTTCCAGACCTTGTTCCCACGCCTGACGTGCGGCGGCAGTGTCGCCCAGCGCCAGTTGCGCCTTGCCCAACAGTTTCCACGCGGCGGAATACTTCGGATCAAATCCAACGCAGCGCTCGAAATGCTCGGCAGCCTTGGCGTTTTCCCCGAGATCCAGATAGCCCTTGCCCAGGCCGAAGCGCAGCAGGGAGTTATCCACACCCTTGGCGAGCATTTTTTCCAGGGATTCGAGCATTTTTGCACCCTCGCTTCAGTGATCGTTCCCACGCTCCGCGTGGGAATGCCTCAATGGACGCTCTGCGTCCGCTCTTGGGACAGAGCGTCCCGGGCTGCATTTCCACGCGGAGCGTGGGAACGATCAACCTCAGAAAAAGCTCAGCCCCACATGAAACAGCTTCTCCACATCACGAATATGCTTTTTATCCACAAGGAATAGAATCACATGGTCGCCCGCTTCGATCACCGTGTCGTCGTGGGCGATGATCACTTGTTCGTTGCGGATCACTGCGCCAATCGTGGTGCCCGGCGGCAGGCCGATCTTCTCGATCGGTTTGCCGATCACCTTGCTCGATTTCGCATCACCGTGGGCAATCGCCTCGATCGCTTCCGCCGCGCCGCGACGCAGTGAGTGCACGCTGACGATATCGCCACGGCGCACGTGCGCGAGCAAGGTGCCGATGGTCGCCAGTTGCGGGCTGATGGCGATGTCGATGTCGCCGCCCTGAATCAGGTCGACGTAGGCCGGGTTGTTGATGATCGTCATGACCTTCTTCGCCCCCAGCCGTTTCGCCAGCAGCGACGACATGATGTTGGCTTCGTCATCGTTGGTCAGCGCGAGGAAGATATCGGCGTCGGCGATGTTCTCTTCCAGCAGCAAGTCGCGGTCGGACGCGCTGCCCTGCAGCACCACGGTGCTGTCGAGGGTGTCGGAGAGGTAGCGGCAGCGCGCCGGGTTCATCTCGATAATTTTCACCTGATAGCGGCTTTCGATGGCCTCGGCCAGGCGCTCACCGATCTGCCCGCCGCCAGCAATGACGATGCGTTTGTAGGTTTCGTCGAGGCGGCGCATTTCGCTCATCACTGCGCGAATATTCTCACGGGCGGCGATGAAGAAGACTTCATCGTCGGCCTCGATCACCGTGTCGCCCTGCGGCAAGATCGGCCGGTCACGACGGAAAATCGCTGCGACGCGGGTTTCGACATTCGGCATGTGTTCACGCAACTGGCGCAGTTGCTGACCGACCAGCGGCCCGCCGTAATAGGCGCGCACCGCGACCAGTTGCGCCTGACCTCCGGCGAAGTCGATCACTTGCAACGCGCCCGGATATTCGATCAGGCGCTTGATGTAATTGGTCACCACTTGTTCGGGGCTGATCAGCACGTCGACCGGAATCGCTTCGTTCTGGAACAACTGCTCTTCGCGCGTCAGGTACGAAGCTTCGCGCACCCGGGCGATTTTCGTCGGCGTGTGAAACAACGTGTGGGCGACCTGGCAGGCGACCATGTTGGTTTCGTCGCTGTTGGTCACCGCCACCAGCATGTCGGCGTCGTCCGCGCCGGCCTGACGCAGCACCGTCGGTAACGAGCCTCGGCCCTGAATGGTGCGGATGTCGAGACGATCGCCGAGGTCGCGCAGGCGTTCGCCGTCGGTGTCGACCACGGTGATGTCGTTGGCTTCGCTGGCGAGGTGCTCAGCCAGCGAACCGCCGACCTGCCCTGCCCCGAGGATGATGATTTTCATCCAGTCACTCCATTGAATCCATTTAGCCGCGTGCGGCAGCGATCTTGATCAGCTTGGCGTAGTAGAACCCGTCATGCCCGCCCTGCTGGGCCAGCAATTGGCGACCATGGGGCTGTTTGATCCCGGCCGTGGTGGCCAGATCCAGTTCGCGGGCGCCCGGTGTGCGCTCAAGAAACGCGGCGATGACTTCGGTGTTCTCGGTCGGCAGCGTCGAGCAGGTGGCGTAAAGCAGAATGCCGCCGACTTCGAGGGTTTTCCACATGGCGTCGAGCAGCTCGCCTTGCAGTTGCGCGAGGGCGACGATGTCGTCCGGCTGACGGGTCAGCTTGATGTCCGGATGGCGACGGATCACGCCGGTGGCCGAGCACGGCGCGTCGAGCAGGATGCGCTGGAACGGTTTGCCGTCCCACCATTTTTCGGTGTCGCGACCGTCAGCGGCGATCAGTTCGGCGTTGAGGCCGAGGCGCTCAAGGTTTTCCTTCACTCGCACCAGTCGCTTGGCTTCCAGATCCACCGCGACCACGCCGGCCAGCGCCGCTTCGGCTTCGAGGATGTGACAAGTCTTCCCACCCGGCGCGCAGCAGGCGTCGAGCACGCGTTGGCCTGGCGCCAGGTCGAGCAGGTCGGCGGCCAGTTGCGCCGCTTCGTCCTGCACGCTGATCCAGCCTTCGGCGAAACCCGGCAGGCTGCGCACGTCGGCGGCGGCTTCGAGAATGATGCCGTCGCGGCTGTAAACGCAGGGCGTCGCGGCAATCCCGGCTTCAGTCAGCAAGCCGAGGTAAGCGTCGCGGCTGTGATGGCGACGATTAACGCGCAGGATCATCGGCGGATGCGCGTTGTTCGCTTCGCAGATGGCTTCCCACTGTTCCGGCCAGAAAGCCTTGAGGGATTTCTGCAGCCAGCGCGGGTGAGCGGTGCGCACCACTGGATCGCGCTCGAGTTCGGCGAAAATCGTCTCGCTTTCGCGCTGAGCGTTGCGCAGCACCGCGTTGAGCAGGCCTTTGGCCCACGGTTTTTTCAGCTTGTCGGCGCAACCGACGGTTTCGCCGATGGCGGCGTGGGCCGGCACGCGGGTGTAGAGCAATTGGTAGAGGCCGACCAGCAGCAACGCCTCGACATCGGCGTCGGCGGTTTTGAACGGCTTCTGCAGAAGTTTTTCCGCCAGTGCCGACAGGCGTGGTTGCCAGCGCGCGGTGCCGAACGCCAGATCCTGAGTGAAACCGCGATCGCGATCCTCGACCTTGTCCAGTTGTGTCGGCAGCGAACTGTTCAGCGAAGCTTTGCCGCTGAGCACGGCGGCGAGTGCCTTGGCGGCGGCCAGACGCGGGTTCATTGCGCGTCCACCGCTGCGCCGAGCACCGTGCCGACAGCGAATTTCTCGCGACGGCTGTTGAACAGATCGCTGAAGTTCAGCGCTTTACCGCCGGGCAACTGCAGGCGGGTCAGGCACAGCGCCTGTTCGCCGCACGCTACGACCAGGCCGTCCTTGCTGGCGCTGAGGATTTCACCCGGCGCGCCGTTGCCGTCGGCAATGGTCGCCGCCAGCACTTTCAGCGCTTCACCGTTAAGGGTGCTGTGGGTGATCGGCCATGGATTGAAGGCGCGCACCAGTCGCTCCAGTTCAACCGCCGGACGGCTCCAGTCGATACGTGCTTCGTCTTTGTTCAATTTGTGCGCGTAAGTGGCGAGTTCATCGTTCTGCACTTCGCCTTCCAGCGTGCCTGCGGCCAGACCGGCAATCGCTTGCACCACGGCCGGCGGGCCCATCTCGGCGAGGCGATCATGCAAGGAGCCGCCAGTGTCTTCGCCCGTGATCGGCGTGACGACCTTGAGCAGCATCGGCCCGGTGTCGAGGCCAGCTTCCATGCGCATCACGGTCACGCCGCTTTCGGCATCACCGTGTTCGACGGCGCGCTGAATCGGCGCCGCACCGCGCCAGCGTGGCAGCAACGAGGCGTGACTGTTGATGCAACCCAGGCGCGGAATATCCAGCACCACTTGCGGCAGGATCAGGCCGTAGGCGACCACCACCAGCAAATCCGGCTTCAGCGCGGCCAGCTCGGCTTGAGCGTCAGCGTTGCGCAACGTCGGCGGCTGCAACACCTGGATATTATTTTCCAGCGCGAGCTGTTTGACCGGGCTCGGCATCAGTTTTTGCCCGCGACCGGCCGGACGATCCGGTTGGGTGTAGACCGCAACGATCTCGTAAGGGCTGTTCAGCAGGGCCTTGAGGTGTTCGGCGGCAAATTCCGGGGTACCGGCAAAAACGATGCGCAGTGGCTCAGTCATGGAAGGCGTCTCTTGAAAAGAAAAAGGCTTGCCGCAGCAAGCCTTTGAAGGAGGGGCATCAAGCGTTCTGGCGGTGGAGCTTTTCCAGTTTCTTCTTGATCCGGTCGCGTTTGAGCGTGGACAGGTAATCGACGAACAATTTGCCGTTGAGGTGGTCGCATTCGTGCTGGATGCACACCGCGAGCAGGCCTTCGGCGATCAGTTCATAGGGCTTGCCGTCGCGGTCCAGCGCCTTGATCTTGACCTTCTGCGGGCGGTCGACGTTTTCGTAGAAACCCGGTACCGAGAGGCAGCCTTCCTGGTATTGCTCCATTTCTTCGGTCAGCGATTCGAACTCGGGGTTGATGAACACCCGGGGCTCGGTACGGTCTTCGGAAAGGTCCATCACGACGATACGTTTGTGCACGTTGACCTGGGTCGCGGCGAGGCCGATGCCCGGCGCTTCATACATTGTTTCAAACATGTCGTCGACCAACTGACGCACTTCGTCGTCCACTACAGCCACAGGTTTGGCGATAGTGCGCAGACGCGGGTCCGGAAATTCGAGGATGTCTAAAATGGCCATAGGCTTTGATTGCTGCACGTGTTGAGTAAAGTCGGGTCGATGGCCTGGCAGGTCCGAAGATGCAGGCTACCGTTTGTGAAGCGTAGCTTGTGCATTTTGCTCAAGCGAGCCACGGGGGCTCTGACGGTTCACGCGAACGCACATGATAAAGGGATTCACTGCATGAGGAAAACACTACTCGCCCTGCTGTTGCTGGCTTCGGCCGGCGTAGCGCAAGGGCAAGTGCAACTCAGGGATGGTTTTCCACAGCAATACACGGTGGTTACGGGTGACACACTCTGGGACATTTCCGGCAAATACCTGCGCGAGCCTTGGCAATGGCCGCAGTTGTGGCGGGCCAATCCGCAAATTGAAAACCCCAACCTGATCTATCCCGGCGACACGCTGACGCTCAGCTACGTCAATGGCCAGCCGCGTCTGACGCTCAATCGCGGCGAGTCGCGCGGCACCATTAAACTCTCGCCACGGATTCGCACCAGCCCGGTGGCCGAAGCGATTCCGAGCATTCCACTGAAATCGATCAACAGTTTTCTGCTGAGCAACCGCATCGTCGACAAGGCCGAAGATTTCGACAAGGCGCCGTATATCGTCGCCGGCGATGCCGAGCGTGTGCTCAGCGGCACCGGCGACCGCATCTACGCGCGTGGCCATTTCGACCCGAATCAACCGGTCTACGGCATCTTCCGCCAGGGCAAGGTCTACACCGATCCGCAGACCAAGGAGTTCCTCGGCATCAACGCCGACGACATCGGCGGCGGTGAAATCGTCGCGACCGAAGGTGACGTTGCCACCCTCGCCCTGCAACGCACCACGCAGGAAGTGCGCCTCGGCGACCGTTTGTTCAGCGGCGAAGAGCGTTCAATCAACTCGACGTTCATGCCCAGCGCACCCGCTACCCAGATCAACGGCGTGATCATCGACGTGCCACGCGGCGTCACTCAGATCGGCGTGATGGACGTGGTCACCCTGAACAAGGGCAAACGCGACGGATTGGTCGAAGGCAACGTGCTGGAGGTCATGAAAACCGGCGAAACCGTGCGCGACCGCATCACTGGCCAACCGCTGAAAATTCCCGACGAACGCGCCGGGTTGCTGATGGTGTTCCGCACCTACGACAAACTCAGTTACGGCCTCGTCCTCAACGCATCGCGCTCGCTGGCGGTGCTCGACAAGGTGCGAAATCCGTAAGCTTGCTTCACAAGTTACCAACAGAGTTATCCACAGCTTGTTCCGAATAGTTCGGAGCTTATAACGATCAAGGATGATCCATGATGATGTCTGCCTCCGCGCCGGTTTCCCCCGCAGAACTGGAAGCGCGCCTGCGCCTGCACCGCTTGCCGGAAATCGGCCCGAAGCGTTTTAGCAAATTGCTCGAAGCCTTTGGCTCGGCCTCAAAAGCCATCAGCGCGCCCGCGAGTGCCTGGCGTTCGCTGGGAATGCCGACGGCGAGTGCCGAAGCGCGCCGTTGCCCGCAAGTGCGCGATGGCGCCAGCCACGCAATGCGCTGGCTAGAGCGGCCGGAGCATCATTTGCTGATGTGGGATCAGCCGGATTACCCGGCACTGCTGGCACAGATTCCGGATCCACCGCCGCTGCTGTTTGTCGCCGGTGACCCGCTGATTCTGGAGAAACCGCAGTTGGCGATGGTCGGCAGCCGCCGCGCTTCGCGTCCGGGAATGGACACGGCGGCGGCGTTTTCCCGCAGCCTCGCCGGGGCCGGTTTTGTCATCACCAGCGGCCTGGCGCTGGGCATTGATGCTGCTGCGCATCAAGCCGCGCTGGATGTCGGCGGGCTGACCGTCGGGGTGCTCGGCACCGGGCTGGAAAACTTTTATCCACAGCGCAATCGACGCCTCTGCGACGCGATGATTGCGTCCGGTAGCGCGGTGCTTTCGGAGTTTCCGCTGGACGCCGGGCCGACCGCGAGCAACTTCCCCCGGCGCAATCGGATCATCAGCGGTTTGTCCCTTGGTGTGCTGGTGGTTGAGGCCAGTGTCGCTAGCGGATCCTTGATCACGGCAAGGCTGGCGGCGGAACAGGGGCGCGAGGTTTATGCGATTCCCGGCTCGATCCATCACCCCGGCGCACGGGGCTGTCACCAGTTGATTCGCGATGGCGCGGTGCTGGTGGAAACTATCGAGCACATCCTCGAAGCGCTGCGCGGCTGGCAGCGTTTGCCGCTGTCCACAGACACGCCGCAAGTCGATCATCCACTGCTGATGTTGCTGCACGCCGCGCCGCATACCAGCGAAGGTCTGGCCGACAGCAGCGGCTGGGCGTTACCGAAAGTGCTGGCAGCGCTGACCGAACTGGAAATGGATGGCCGCGCGGTGAGTGAAAACGGCCGCTGGTTTGCGCGGGTGAGCTAGGTTTTACAAGGAAGATCGGTAAACTGCGCGAAACCTGTTTGTGGAGAGTTTTTTCATGGTCAACAGTTGGCGTGTGCAACAAGCCGCACGAGAGATTCGCGCCGGGGCGGTGATTGCCTATCCAACCGAAGCCGTCTGGGGCCTGGGTTGCGACCCGTGGAATGAAGAAGCGGTGGATCGGCTGCTGGCGATCAAGAATCGCTCGGTCAACAAGGGCCTGATTCTGGTTGCCGACAACATTCGCCAGTTCGACTTCCTGTTCGAAGACTTCCCGCAAGAGTGGCTCGACCGCATGGCCAGTACTTGGCCGGGGCCGAACACCTGGTTGGTGCCGCATCAGGGCTTGTTGCCGGAATGGGTGACGGGTGTGCACGACACGGTGGCGCTGCGCGTTAGCGATCATCCGCAGGTGCGGGATCTGTGCTCGATGGTCGGGCCGTTGATTTCGACCTCGGCCAACCCGCAAGGGCGCCCGGCAGCGCGCACGCGGTTGCGTGTTGAACAGTATTTCCGTGGGCAGATTGATCTGGTGTTGGGCGGGGAATTGGGTGGACGCAAGAACCCGAGCCTGATTCGTGATTTGGCCACGGGTAACATTGTGCGCCCGGCTTAAGACCGCGTCGCCTCATTCGCGAGCAGGCTCGCTCCCACAGTTGAAATGCATTGCAAATGTGGGAGCGAGCCTGCTCGCGAAGGGGCCGGTCAAGGCAACAGAATTGTCGACCCTGTCGTGCGTCGCGCCGACAACTCAGTCTGCGCCTTGGCCGCCTCTGCCAACGAATAACGCTGGCTGATATCCACCTTGATCTTGCCGCTGATGATCATCTCAAACAGCTCATCCGCCATCCGCTGCAAGTTCTCCGCGTTATTGGCATAAGTCGCCAACGTCGGCCGGGTCACGTACAGCGAACCCTTCGCCGCAAGAATCCCCAGATTCACGCCGTCCACCGCGCCCGACGCATTACCGAAACTCACCAGCAAACCACGCGGTGCAACGCTGTCCAGCGACGTCAGCCACGTGTCCTTGCCCACACCGTCGTAAACCACCGGGACTTTCTTGCCATCGGTCAGCGCCAGCACGCGTTCGGCAACGTTTTCGTGGCTGTAATCGATGGTCGCCCAAGCGCCATTGGCCTTTGCCAGCTCAGCCTTCTCTTTCGAGCTGACGGTGCCGATCAACTTCACGCCCAGCGCCTTGGCCCATTGGCAGGCCAGCGAACCGACACCACCGGCAGCGGCGTGGAACAAAATGGTTTCGCCACCCTTCAATTCATAGGTCTGGCGCAGCAGGTACTGCACGGTGAGGCCCTTGAGCATCACGCCGGCGGCGGTTTCGAAACTGATTTCATCCGGCAGTTTCACCAGATTGGCTTCAGGCAAAACGTGCAACTCACTGTAGGCGCCCAACGGGCCGCTGCCGTAGGCCACGCGATCGCCGACCTTGAAACGGGTAACGCCGCTACCGACCGCGTCAACCAAGCCCGCACCTTCGGCGCCGAGGCCGGATGGCAAGGCTGGCGGCGCATACAGACCGCTACGGTAATAGGTGTCGATGAAATTCAGGCCAATCGCCTTGTTCGCCACGCGCACTTGATTCGGGCCGGGCGCGGCGGGTTCGTAATCAACAAATTCGAGCACTTCGGGGCCGCCGTGGGCGCGGAACTGGATACGCTTTGCCATCTGCCTGCTCTCCTTGGGTCTTTCGTGAGCCCCCTATCCAACTCCCATGCTTGATCTTCGTCAACTGCGGCGCGCTGTTCTGCGGTGGTATGCTACGCGCCCATTTGCGTCGCCCGCCTGCGGGGCGGCGCCCGATTCAAGGTGAAGCCATGACGACCCGCACCGACGCCGTAAAGGCCTATCTGCTCGACCTGCAAGACCGCATCTGCGCCGCACTCGAAAGCGAAGACGGCGGCACGCGCTTCGTCGAAGACGCCTGGACCCGGCCTGCCGGCGGTGGCGGTCGCACCCGCGTGATCGAGAACGGCACGCTGATCGAAAAGGGCGGCGTCAACTTTTCCCACGTCTTTGGCAGCGGTCTGCCGCCATCGGCCAGCGCCCATCGCCCGGAATTGGCCGGTCGCGGTTTCGAGGCCCTCGGCGTGTCGCTGGTGATCCACCCGCACAACCCGCATGTGCCAACGTCGCACGCCAACGTGCGATTTTTCATCGCCGAGAAAGAAGGCGAAGAGCCGGTCTGGTGGTTCGGCGGCGGCTTCGACCTGACCCCGTATTACGGCAACGAAGAAGACTGCATCCACTGGCATCGCGTCGCCGAGCAAGCCTGCGCGCCATTCGGCACCGACGTTTATCCGCGCTACAAGGCCTGGTGCGACACCTACTTCCACATCAAGCACCGCCACGAACCGCGCGGCATCGGCGGGCTGTTCTTCGATGACTTGAACGAGTGGGACTTCGACACCAGTTTCGCTTTCATGCGCGCCATCGGCGACGCCTACATCGATGCTTATCTGCCGATTGTGCAGCGCCGCAAAAATGATGTGTTTACTGCGCAGCAGCGTGAGTTCCAGGAATTCCGCCGTGGCCGTTACGTCGAGTTCAACCTGGTTTATGACCGTGGCACGTTGTTCGGCCTGCAATCGGGCGGACGTACCGAGTCGATTCTGATGTCGCTGCCGCCGCAAGTGCGCTGGGGCTATGACTGGAAGGCTGAACCGGGCAGCGAAGAAGCGCGTCTGACCGAGTACTTCCTGCAAGACCGCGACTGGTTGGCCGAAGCCTGAGGATTTCTGATGGATCGTTACGTCGTTTTCGGTAACCCGATCGGCCACAGTAAATCGCCGATGATTCACAAATTGTTCGCTGAGCAGACCGGTCAGAGCCTCGACTACAGCACCCTGCTGGCGCCGCTCGACGATTTTTCCGGCTTTGCTAAAGCCTTTTTCGAACAAGGTCGCGGCGCCAATGTGACCGTGCCGTTCAAGGAAGACGCCTATCGTCTGGCCAACAGCCTGACCGCCCGAGCAGAACGTGCTGGCGCGGTGAACACCTTGAGCAAACTCGCCGACGGTTCATTGCTCGGCGACAACACCGACGGCGCCGGGCTGGTGCGGGATCTGACGGTGAATGCCGGGTTCAGCCTGACCGGCAAACGCATCCTGTTACTCGGCGCTGGCGGCGCGGTGCGCGGGGCGCTCGAACCGTTGTTGGCGGAGAAACCGGCCTCGGTGATCATCGCCAATCGCACGGTGGACAAGGCTGAGTTGCTGGCCGAGTTGTTCTGCGATCTGGGGCCTGTGTCGGCGAGCGGGTTTGACTGGTTGCGTGAGCCGGTGGACGTGATCATCAATGCGACGTCAGCGAGCCTGACCGGTGATGTACCGCCGATTGCGCCGAGCCTGATCGAACCGGGCAAAACCCTGTGCTACGACATGATGTACGGCAAGGAACCGACGGCGTTCTGCCGCTGGGCCAGCGAGCATGGCGCGGCGGTGTCGATGGATGGGTTGGGGATGCTGGCCGAGCAGGCCGCCGAGGCGTTCTTTTTGTGGCGGGGTGTGCGGCCCGATACGGCGCCAGTATTGGCCGAGCTACGCCGCCAACTAGCGCAATAATCCTTGTAGGAGTGAGCCTGCTCGCGAAAGCGGTCTGTCTGACACATTAATGTTGGATGTGCCGCAGTCTTCGCGAGCAGGCTCGCTCCCACAAGGTATGTGCTGATCTCGAAATCAATCCTCAAACCGGATCGGACATTTCTCCGGCCCTTCCAGCTTGCGTAACTCTTCTACCACCTGCGGCCGCGCCCGGCGCAAGGTCAAACTACGATTCTGGCTCAACAAGCGCCGCGCCTCCTGATGCAGCATCTCCACCCCCGAATAATCGATGAAGTTGATCTGCTGCGCCTCGATCACCACCCGCGCGCCGTGCATCCGCTGCAAGCGCACTTGCAGGTAATGGCTGGCGCCGAAAAAGATCGAGCCGCCGACCCGCAGCACATCATCCTCACCGTCGCGCCAATGCTGCACGCGCGGCTGCGAGGTGCGCTTGAGATAGAAGAACAGCGACGCCAGCACCCCGGCATAAATCGCCGTCTGCAATTCCAGTAACAATGTCGCGAGGCAGGTCAGCGCCATGACCACGAACTCGGCACGGCTGACCCGCAGCAATGCGCGGATGCCGCGATGATCGACCAGTCCCCAGGCAATCAACAGAATGCTGCCGGCCATGGCGGGAATCGGAATGTGTGAAATCAGCCTCGCACCGAAAATCGCAAACAGCGCCACCCAGATCGCCGAAAATACCCCGGCCAGTGGCGAACAGGCGCCGGCCTCATAACTCAATCCCGAGCGGGTAAACGATCCGGCCGACAACGACCCGGAAAAAAACGCCCCGACAATATTCGATAGACCCTGCGCGCGGACTTCCTGATTGGCGTCGAGCAACTGCTGCGACCGTGCGGAAATCGAGCGGGCAATCGACAGGCTGGTGACCAGCCCGAGCATGCCCACCGCCACGGCGCTCGGCAGCAAGCGCAGGATCAAATCCAGATCCAGTGGCAACGCACTGAACGGCGGCAATCGCCCGACGAAGGCGCTGACCAGATGCACATGGCCAAACATCGCCGGCCACAACCACACCAGCAGGCTGGCCAGCACCAGCGTGATCAACAGCGTCGGCCAGCGCGGCAGCAGTTGTTTGAGCACCACGCCGACCACCACTGTGGCCACGCCGAGAACGAGTGAAGGTTTATCCACAGCCCTGAGGTGTTGCAGCAGATCCATCAGACTCGCCAATGCCGTGGCTTTCGCCGGTAACTCCAGCCCCAACAGGTTCGGCAATTGGCCAATGGCGATCACCACCGCCGCACCGAGGGTGAAGCCGAGCACCACCGAATGCGAGACGAAATTCACCAGCGCGCCGAAGCGCAGCAGGCCGAGCAGCCACTGGAAAATTCCGGCGAGGAAGGTCAGTAGAAGAATGAGGGTGATGTAGTCCTGCGACGCCGGCACGGCCAAAGGGCTGACGCTGGCGAACAGCACGATGGAAATAGCGGCGGTCGGTCCGCAGATCAGGTGCCACGATGAGCCCCACAGGCAGGCGATCAACACCGGAATGATCGCAGCGTAGAGACCGTATTCGGGTGGGAGACCGGCAATCAGTGCGTAGGCAATCGACTGGGGTAACGCGAGAATTGCGCCGCTGAGGCCGACGATCAGATCCCGTCCTACGCTGGCGCGGGATTGCCGCGGGAGCCAGGTGAGGAAGGGGAAGAGAGAGTGGCGGCTGGGGAAGGCCATGGATCCTCGCGGTTGAAATTTTTAGCTAGGGTATCAGCCCGTTACGCTGATCGTTCCCACGCTCTGCGTGGGAATGCCTCAACGGACGCTCCGCGTTCGGCTTTGAATGGGACGCGGAGCGTCCCGGGCTGCATTCCCACGCGGAGCGTGGGAACGATCACCCCACAATCAAAGCTTCGCCTTAACCGCCGCCAACGCATCCTTCCCGTCTACCGTCTTCACCCCGTCCAGCCACTTGTCCAACACCGCCGGATTCGCCTTGATCCACGCCTTCGCCGCCGCGGCATTAGTGACCTTCTTGTTCACCACCTCAGCCATGATGCTGTTCTCCATCTCCTGAGTGAACGACAGATTGGTCAGCAATTTACCCACATTCGGACACGCCTCGGCATAACCCTTACGCGTCAACGTAAACACGCTGCCGGTGTCGCCAAAGTACTTCTCGCCTCCTTTCAGGTAATGCATCTTCAACTGCACGTTCATCGGGTGCGGCGTCCAGCCAAGGAAGGTGACGAATTTCTGTTTCTTCACCGCCCGCGACACTTCGGCCAGCATCGCCTGTTCGCTGGACTCGATCAGCTTCCACTGCCCCATGTCGAAGTCGTTCTTCTTGATGATTTCCTGCAACGAGATGTTCGCCGGCGCACCCGAGCCGATGCCGTAAATCTTGCGATCAAACTTGTCGGCATACTTATTCAGATCGGCAAAGTTATGCACACCCGCGTCCCACACGTAGTCCGGCACGGCGAGGGTGAATTCGGTGCCGTCGAGGTTTTTCGCCAATTGCGTGACGTCACCGGTAGCGACGAACTTGTCGTAGAAGCCCTGCTGCGCCGGCATCCAATTACCGAGAAACACATCCACCTGGCCATCCTTCAAACCGCCAAAGGTGATAGGCACCGCGAGGGTGTCGACCTTGGCCTTGTAGCCCATGCCGTCCAGCAGAAACCCGGTGATCGCATTGGTCGCGGCGATGTCGCTCCAGCCCGGGTCGGCCATTTTCACCGTGTCGCAACTCTGCTCGGCGAACGCCGAGGCGCTGCTCAGTGCGAGCAGGCCAACCGTCACTACTGTGGATAACTTACGCATGGACTTCCCCTTAACATTATTGGTTTTGGCAGGGTTGTGGATAACGTGCTTTGCGTTCCAGATCATCGAGGTCGATGTGGTTGCGCATGTACTGCTGACTGGCGTCAACCAGCGGCTGGTGATCCCAACTCTTCAGCTTGCCGATCGTTAGTGCGTCGGCGACAAAACGGCGGCGGCGCTGGCTGGCGAGCACCTCTTGGTGAATCGCTGGAATGTCCCATTTGGCCCGCGCTTCGGCGAGAAAATCGTCGAACAGCTGGCGATGTTGCGGCGATTGACTGAGTTCTTCCAGTTCGCGCGGGTCGTTGCTTACGTCGAAGAGTAGGCAAGGGTCGCTTTCACTGTAGATAAATTTGTAGGCGCCGCGACGGATCATCATCAACGGGCTGACGGTGCCTTCGGCCATGTATTCGCCGAACACTTCGTCGTGACCGCCCTGCCCTTGCAGATGCGAGACCAGCGAGCGGCCATCCAGTGGCAAGCCCGGCTCCAGGGTGCCGCCGGCCAGTTCAACGAAGGTTGGCAGCAAATCGGCAGTCGACACGGCAGCGCTGACCCGGCCCGAAGCGAATTGGCCCGGCGCACTGATCAACAGCGGCACGCGGGCGGCCATTTCGTACCAGTGCATTTTGTACCAGAGGCCTTTCTCGCCGAGCATGTCGCCGTGGTCGCCGGAGAACACAATGATCGTGTCGTCGATCAGTCCGGTTTCCTCGAGGGTTTGCAGAAGTTTGCCGACGTTGGCGTCGATATAACTGCACGCCCCGAAGTACGCCCGACGCGCGTCACGAATCTTATCCGCAGGCAGCGGTTTATCCCACAGGTCATAAACCTTGAGCAGGCGCTGCGAGTGCGGATCGAGCTCGTGTTGACCCGGGGTTGTAGGCAAAGGGATATCGGCATCGTCGTACAAATCCCAGAACGCTTTGGGAATTGTGTACGGGTCGTGTGGGTGAGTCATTGAAACAGTCAGGCAGAACGGCTGATCGCCATCTTCGCGGATGTGATCGAACAGGTATTGCTGCGCCTTGAACACCACCTCTTCGTCGAAATCGAGCTGATTGGTGCGCACGCACGGCCCGGCCTGCAACACCGAGGACATGTTGTGATACCAGGTCGGCCGCACGTCCGGCTCATCCCAGTTCACTGACCAACCGTAATCGGCCGGGTAGATGTCGCTGGTCAGACGCTCTTCATAACCGTGCAACTGATCCGGGCCGCAGAAATGCATCTTGCCCGACAGCGCCGTGCGGTAGCCGAGACGGCGCAAGTAGTGGGCGTAAGTCGGCACATCAGCAGGGAAATCGGCAGCGTTGTCGTAGGCGCCGATCTTGCTCGGCAACTGGCCGCTGACCAAAGTAAAACGCGACGGCGCGCACAACGGGCTGTTGCAGTACGCGGCATCGAATACCACGCCTTGTTCGGCGAGGCGGGAAAGATTCGGCAGTTTGATTGGCGACGGGCCGTAGAGCGGCAACATTGGCGCGGCCATCTGATCGGCCATGATGAAAAGAATATTCTTGCGCTTCATGTGATCGCGGCATTCCATAGTGAATATTTATGCGACATTGCTGCGATCGAGCATGGAGTCCATGCTCTGTCGGGTAAAGCCCGCGCCGGGCAATGACTAGGATAAGCACAGCTTATGTATGAAGCCTTGGGCGATCTGTCGCTCGACCTGCTACGCGCCTTCGAAGCCGCCGCTCGTCATCGCAGTTTTACTGCGGCAGCGGTCGAACTGGGCACCACGCAACCGGCAATCAGCCAGCAGATCAAACGGCTGGAGGAACAGCTCGGCACGCGGCTGTTTGATCGCATTTACCGAGGCATCGAGTTAACCGAAGTCGGTGCAATCCTTTTCGAGCAAGTTAGCCTGGGTTTGCAGAATATCGACGCCGGGTTGAGCGCGATCAGCGCACAGCAGCAACATGAGGTACTGCAAGTTGCCACCGACTTCGCCTTCGCCGCGTACTGGCTGATGCCGCGTCTGCACCGCTTCCATGAGGCCAATCCCCACGTCGACGTCAGCCTGGTCACCAGCGAACGCAACCACAACATGCTGCGCACCGACATCGACGTGGCGATCCTGTTTGGCGACGGGCGCTTCAAGCAGGGCGAAAGCCATTGGTTGTTCAGCGAAGAAGTGTTCCCGGTGTGCAGCCCGCAATTGCTCAAGGAGCGCGCCCTGCCCTTGCCCGCTCAGGCGTTGCTTGAGTTGCCTTTGTTGCACTTGCGTGGCGAAAACAGCAGCAACTGGTTTGACTGGAGTGGCCTGTTTCGCGAGTTAGGCATCAGCACGCCGCCAGCGCCGGGGCAGTTGCGGTTCGACAATTACACGCTGTTGATTCAAGCGGCGATTGGCGGGCAAGGCGTGGCGATTGGCTGGCGGCACCTTGTGGATAACTTGCTGAGTCAGGGTTTGTTGTGTCGGCCAATTGCTGAAACGACGCTGTCGCGGTTGGGGTATTACGTGGTTTTGCCGCAGCGCAAACGGCGTGGGGCGTTGATTCAGCAGTTTGTGGATTGGTTGATGGAGGAGCAGGCGAGCAGCGCCGAATCCCTTAACGGGTTGGCGCTGCCTTCGATTGCGGTTTGAAGATCAAAAGATCGCAGCCTTCGGCAGCTCCTACATTTGGAACGCGGTCAACTACTGTAGGAGCTGCCGAAGGCTGCGATCTTTTACGAGTCTGAAGCCGCCACAAAATTTACATGCTGACCCACATGAAAATTCAGCCGCAGCTCATCAGCAATGCCCACCGCCACGCGATTCAGTCTTTCCAGGGGCTCCGCCAATCCCGGTTCCAGATTGCCGCCAACCTGACTGAAATGCTCAATCGTCAGCCCGGCCACGCCATGCGGCGCATTGACCAGCGTCCACTGCAGCGGGCTGCTTTGCAGCGCTTCACGGATTTCCTCGGCGGCGTGGCGTTGCAGGCGATCGTCCAGCTCCGGTTCGTCGAGCACCGAAAACTCTCCTACCAAAAACAGTCGCGAAACATTCGCCGCTTGCAGGCCATCGACCAAAGCATCTACGGCTAGTACCTGCTCCACAGGCCCGAGCACCACCGACCTTTCAACGTGGTCGCTACTGAACGGCAACCCCGGCGCATCCAATAAACAGATGACCGCCGAACTGCCTGCCACGCTTTGATTAACCCGCTCGGAATCGAACAGATCACCGCTTTTCGTACGTAGACCCGGACGCGGCGCAAGCGCGGTGAGGTCGTCGAGAATGGCGATGACTTCGTGCTGGCGACGCAGCAACTCAGCCATCAACGCACCGCCCAGGCTACTCATGGCACCATAGAGCACCACTTTTACCGCCGGGGTTTCGGCATTTTTCATGGCTGATCCCTTTTGTTATCCCTTGTATGGCGTGTGACATACGGGTAACGCCGAGGGTTCGAACCGATTCAGAGGCTTTCAGATGCAAGCGATCAAGGGTTATCACGCCCACGTCTATTTCGACGCCAGCACCATTGAGCAAGCGCGGACATTGTGCGAGCAGGCCGCGCAGTTGTTTCCGTTGAAAATGGGCCGCGTCCACGAACGCCCGGTCGGCCCGCACCCGGACTGGAGCTGCCAACTGGCCTTCGGCCCCGAGCTGATTGCCGATGTGCTGCCGTGGCTGGCGCTGAACCGCAAAGGCCTGGTGGTGTTTCTGCACCCGGACACGGGGAATGACTTGCTCGACCACACGGAGCACGCGATCTGGATGGGCGCGATCCGGCCGCTGGATCTGTCTATTTTTTAATCAAAGCGTTTCTTCGGCTTCACCCGGTAGATGTTCGTCCAGATGCAGCCACGGCAATTGGCTGTCCGTCCAGATATGCCGCTCGGCCGGCGCCAGCTTCGGCTGATCCAGCGTGGCGATGGTCACGTCGATGCTCTCGGGGCTGAGCAATGTGACCAACGCCAGTTGCGCGCCACAGGTCGGGCAGAAGTATCGCGCGCAACTTGGCGATGAGTCATACCGCGACGGCGTCCCGGCCAGCCATTGGAAATTCGCCGCCGGCACGCTGATCCATGTCGTGACAATCCCGCCGCTGACCTTGCGGCAGATCGAACAATGGCAGTGGGCGATGTCATGCAACGGCCCGCTGAACTGATAACGAATGTTTCCGCAATGGCAGCCGCCGCTGTGCAATTGGCTCATGTTGAACGCCCTCCTCCCGGGTTTATTGACTCAAGTTCGCATCCGACGGCCGGTCGACCGTTCATTCAAAGCTTTCACCAGCGAAAGGTAGCTGAAAGCTTCCGCGATTAGGATCGCCTCCACTTCCGGCAACAGACCGGTTGGCCAATGCGTGTGATGTCTCGCTCGCGCGGCCCAATTAACAACAACAATGGTGATTCTGATGTCCTCTGTAGCCCGCCTCCTCGCTGTAACTCCGCCCGTACGTCTCGTGCTTCTCGTTCTGCGCTGATCCCTCGCCGATCCGCTCACCTCACTAGCCGCGCTACGCCTGGAGTATTCCCATGCTGACTTTCCTTGGCTTCGCCATGGTCATCACGTTCATGTTCCTGATCATGACCAAGCGCTTGTCCGCGCTGATCGCTCTGATCGTGATCCCGATTCTGTTCGCTCTGTTCGGTGGTTTTGCACCGAAGATCGGCCCGATGATGCTCGAAGGCATCACCAAGCTGGCGCCGACTGGCGTGATGCTGATGTTCGCCATTCTGTATTTCGCCCTGATGATCGACTCCGGCCTGTTCGACCCGGCCGTGCGCAAGATCCTCAAACTGGTCAAGGGCGACCCGCTGAAAGTCTCGGTCGGCACCGCCGTGCTGGCGCTCGTGGTTTCCCTCGATGGTGACGGCGCGACCACTTACATGATCTGCGTGGCCGCCATGCTGCCGCTGTACAGCCGCATCGGCATGAGCCCGCGGATCATGGCCGGTCTGATCATTCTTGCCGGTGGCGTGATGAACATGACGCCGTGGGGCGGCCCGACCGCCCGTGCGGCGAGTGCATTGCATGTCGATCCTTCGGACATTTTCGTGCCGATGATCCCGGCCATGGCCGCCGGTGTGGTGGCCATCCTGATCATTGCCTACTTCTACGGTAAACGTGAGCGTGCGCGCCTCGGTGAGTTGCACCTGATCGGCGATGAAATGGATCACAGCGAAATCAGCGTCTCGCAGTTCCCCGATGCCCGTCGTCCGAAGCTGATCTGGTTCAACGGTCTGCTGACTCTGGTGCTGATGTGCACCCTGATCGCCGGCCTGTTGCCGCTGCCGGTGCTGTTTATGGTGGCATTCAGTATCGCGATGATCGTCAACTACCCTTGCCTGCAAATGCAGAAGGATCGTGTCGCGGCCCACGCCGGTAGCGTGCTGTCGGTGGTCAGTCTGATTTTCGCTGCGGGTATCTTCACCGGTATCCTCTCCGGAACCGGCATGGTCGACGCCATGTCGAAAAGCCTGTTGGCAGTGATTCCGGATTTCCTCGGCCCGTACCTGGCGGTGATCACGGCGCTGGTGAGCATGCCGTTCACGTTCTTCATGTCGAACGACGCGTTCTACTACGGTGTGTTGCCGGTGTTGTCCGAAGCGGCCAGCCATTACGGCATCACCGCGGTGGAAATGGCACGTGCCTCGATCGTCGGTCAGCCCGTCCACTTGCTCAGTCCGCTGGTGCCGTCGACTTACCTGCTAGTGGCTTTGGCCGGTATCGAGTTCGGTGACCATCAACGTTTCACCCTGAAGTGGGCAGTGCTGGTCTGCATGTGCATACTTGTGGCGGCATTGCTGTTGGGGACTTTCCCGCTGTTCAGCACTTTGTAACGGCATCAACTCACCAACACGCCAGCTGCTTGCTGGCGTCTTGGTTTAACACACGCTCAAAGGAATACACATGGAATGGCTGACCAACCCCGAAATCTGGGTTGCCTTCTTCACCCTGACCGCCCTGGAAATCGTCCTCGGCATCGATAACATCATCATGATTTCGATCCTGGTCAGCCGCATGCCCAAGCACATGCAGCAGCGCACCCGGATCTTCGGTCTTGGCCTGGCCATGATCACGCGGATCCTGTTGCTGCTGTCGATCACTTGGGTCATGCGCCTCACCGCCGACCTGTTCGAAGTGTTCGGCCAGGGCATTTCCGGTCGCGACCTGATCCTGTTCTTTGGTGGTCTGTTCCTGCTGTGGAAGAGCTCGCAGGAGATGTATCACGCGCTGGAAGGTGAAGACGAAAGCGACGACACCCCCGGCGGCAGGGGCGGTAACTTCCTCTACACCATCATTCAGATTGCGATTATCGACATCGTCTTCTCGCTGGATTCGGTGATCACTGCTGTCGGTATGGTTTCTCACGTGCCGGTGATGGTCGCGGCGATTGTTGTGGCGGTGCTGGTGATGATGCTGGCGTCGGGCAAGATCAGCGAATTCATCGACAAGCACCCGTCGCTGAAAATGCTGGCGCTGTCGTTCCTGCTGGTGGTCGGTACCGTGCTGATTGCAGAGTCGTTCGACGTGCATGTACCGAAAGGCTACGTCTACTTCGCGATGGGCTTCTCGCTGGCGGTTGAGGCGATCAACATCAAGCTGCGCGGCGCGATTGCCCGCAAGAAAAAGCAGCAAGATCCGGTGAAACTGCGCAAGGACATCCCGGGCCAGTAAAACGCAACACCCCTGTGGGAGCGGGCTTGCTCGCGAAGGCGTAGTGTCAGCCGACAGCAATGTTGGCTGACCCACCGCATTCGCGAGCAGGCTCGCTCCCACATTTGTTTTGGGCGATATCCAGACACCGCAACCCCTGTAGGAGCATGGCTTGCCAGCGAAAGCGGAGTGTCAGCAATATCAATGTTGGCTGAATAGACGCCTTCGCTGGCAAGCCATGCTCCTACAAGGTTTTGTGGTGGATTCGGGTGGGTGCATGAAGCGCTTTTCATGACACTTTTGTTTCAATCAACACTTTAGCTGTGCAATGCTGGCGCCCAGTCCGTTAGCCAACTACAGCTTAAGTATCAAAAACGTAGAAACCGCGCGGTACCGTCAACTTGCTCCTTTGGGGCACTGCTATTACAGGGGGTCTGCATGCTCACCCTGCTCAATCTGCTTTCCGCCGTCGCCCTGCTGATCTGGGGCACGCACATCGTTCGAACCGGCATCCTGCGGGTGTACGGCACCAATCTGCGCCATGTGATTGGCCAGAACATGTCCAAGCGCTGGCTCGCGTTCGTGGCCGGCATCCTCGTGACCGCCATGGTGCAGAGCAGCAACGCCACCGCCATGCTCGTCACCTCCTTTGTCGGTCAGGGCCTGATGGCGCTGACCCCGGCGCTGGCGACCATGCTCGGTGCCGACGTCGGTACCGCGCTAATGGCGCGGGTGCTGACGTTCGACCTGTCGTGGCTGTCGCCGCTGCTGATTTTTCTCGGGGTGATTTTCTTTCTGTCGCGCAAACAGACGCGGCTCGGGCAAATGGGCCGGGTGTCGATCGGTCTCGGCCTGATCATTCTCGCGCTGCAATTGATCGTCGAGGCCGCCGCGCCCATCACCCACGCTCAGGGCGTGAAGGTGATTTTCGCCTCGCTGACCGGCGATATCCTTCTCGACGCCTTGGTCGGCGCGCTGTTCGCGATGATTTCCTACTCCAGCCTCGCCGCTGTGCTGCTCACCGCGACCCTCGCGGGCGCCAGTGTGATCAGCCTGCCGGTGGCGATCGGTCTGGTGATCGGCGCCAACATCGGCAGCGGCGTGCTGGCGTTCATGAGCACCAGCATGCAGAACGCCGCTGGCCGGCAAGTGGCGCTGGGCAGTCTGTTGTACAAACTGATCGGCCTGCTGCTGATCATCCCGGTGCTCGACCCGCTGGTGCACTGGATCGACAGCCTCGATTTCAGCCCGCAGGAAATGGTCATCGGCTTCCACCTGCTCTACAACACTGCGCGCTGTCTGATTCTGTTGCCGAGCGTCGGCCCGATGGCGCGACTCTGCGCCTGGCTGCTGCCGGAGCGGCCGGAGCTCAACGGCACCGCCAAACCGCGTCACCTCGACGCCACCGCGCTGGTCACACCGAGTCTGGCGCTGGCCAACGCCGCGCGGGAAACCCTGCGCATGGGTGATCTGCTGGAAAACATGCTCGACGCCACCCTCGATGTGCTGCGCGGCAAGCAAACCGCCGTCACTCAGGAAATCCGCCGGCAGACCGACGACATCGAATCGCTGTACAGCGCGATCAAGTTGTATCTGGCGCAGATGCCGCGCGAAGACCTCGGCGAGCAAGACAGTCGACGCTGGGCCGAGATCATCGAACTGGCGATCAACCTGAAACTCGCCAGCGACCTGATCGAACGCATGCTGCGCAAGATCCAGCAGCAGAAAACCTCGCAGCGCCGCTCGTTCTCCGAAGAAGGCCTGGAAGATCTGGCCGGGCTGCAGCAGCAATTGATCTCCAACCTGCGTTTGGGGCTGTCGGTATTCCTCAGCGGTGATCGCGAAAGCGCCCGGCAATTGCTGCGTGAGAAACGCCGCTTCCGCGCGCAGGAACGGCGTTTGGCTCACGCGCATGTCAGCCGTTTGCAACGCAAGATCGTGCAGAGTATTGAGACCAGTTCGCTGCACCTGGAGTTGATTGCTGACATGAAGCGTTTGAATTCGCTGTTTTGCGGCAGTGCGTATGTGGTGCTAGAAACGGCGGACACCGGGGCGCTGGCGTCGGATGATATTGCCGACATCACGCATTCGCCTTGAACGTCTGGGGCTCGGGTTAGTCAGTAACATTGATTCAGCCTTCAGGCCGCTATCGCGAGCAGGCTCACTCCTACAGGGGGACGCATTCCAAATGTAGGAGTGAGCCTGCTCGCGATGGGGCCCTGACTGACGACACGGATCTCCAAATCAGCCGTATGGAAGCCTGTTATGCGTTGCCTGTTGTTCGCCTGTCTGTTGCTCGGTTCCCTGCCCGTCTTCGCCCTGGATCGCTTTCAGGTCGAGGGCTATGCGCTGCCCAACGGTTTGCAGTTGCTGCTCAAGCCCGGCACTGAACGCGGACATGTGGCGATCCGCCTGGTGGTCGGCGTTGGCCTCGACGATTTCGATTGCGACGACAAAGAGCTGCCGCACCTGCTCGAGCATCTGCTGTTCAGCGGCATCGACGCCACCGGCGAAGGTGGTTTAGAGGAACGCATGCAGGCACTGGGCGGTGACTGGAACGCTTTTACCAGCAACGCCGACACCACGTTCGTTATCGAAGCCCCGGCGAAGAACCAGCGCAAGGTGCTCGACCTATTGCTCGATCTGCTCACGCAAACACGCATCGACGAAAACGCGATCAACGCCGCCAAACGCGTGGTCGAGCGCGAGGACGGCGGCCATTACACGCGTCTGCAACGCTTCCTCGACCGCCAGGATCTCGGCCACACCGCGAGCAATCAGCTCGCCGTCGAACTGGGCCTGAAATGCCCGCAACGCGCCGAGGTCGGCCACCTGACCCAAGAGCAGCTGGAGAAGGTGCGCAAGGCCTGGTACGCGCCAAACAACATGACCCTGATCGTCGTCGGTGAACTCGACAAACTGCTGCCGGCCTATCTCGAGCGCGCCTGGGGCGCGCTCGAAGCGGTTGAACCGAGCGAGCATCGACCGCTGCCGGACATCCGCACCAGCGCCGCCCATGAACGCACCCTCACCCGTGGCTTCATCGGCGACAGCGCCAAGCTGCACTGGCTGGTGCCGGAGCCGGTGATTGACGATCAGTACGATGAGACCTTCGACATCCTCAAGGATTATCTGGACTGGGCGCTGTACCGGCAGATCCGCCTCAACCACGGTTTGTCGTACGGGCCGTGGGCTGAGCGCGAAGTGTTTGGTGGTGTCGGCTTCATGAGCCTGAACGCTGATCTGGATCGCGATGACGTCGACGAAGCCATCCAGGTGCTCGAAGACCTCAAGGCCGACCTGCTGAAAAACGGTCTCGACCCGGCGACCTTTGCGCGGATCAAACAGGCATCCATCGCCCATCAGGCGTGGGCGGTGCAAGGTAATAGCGCGATGGCGGATTATTACTGGAGTGCCCTGAGCGACTACGAGGACGGCCGCTTCGCCAACCCGGCGCGCGAGCTGCAAGGGGTGACGCTGGAGGCGGCGAACAAGGCCATGCGCGAGTTGCTGCTGCAGCCGGGATATTTGCGGATTGAAAAGCCGTTGATCAGTGATGATCAGGTGTTGTGGTTGAGTGCGGGTGGAATCGGTGTGTTGATGCTGATTCTGATCGGCTGGCGTTTGCATCGTAAGCGGGGTTGAAGATCAAAAGATCGCAGCCTTCGGCAGCTCCTACATGGAACCCCATGTTGTGATGGTGAGGTCCTTGTGGCGAGGGGATTTATCCCCGATGGGCTGCGAAGCAGCCCCAAACCCTGCAACCCCATTCATTCAGGCAAACCGCATTCGCCGGGTTTGCGACGGCTGCGCCGCCGATCGGGGATAAATCCCCTCGCCACAGGGGCTAGGCGGCGGTAACCTTTCCGGGATTTTTCCTACAGCGTTGTGAACCCCGACATGCCGAAAATACAGCTCCTGATCCAGCGCATTCTCGAACTGATGAAGCGCTATCCCGGGGTCATTGCGCTCGGTGGTTTTATCTCCGGGGTCGGCAGTTTCATCATGGTCGATCGTCAGCAAGGGCTGGCGAGCTGGATCACGGTGATCATGCTGCTCAGCTGGATCTGGCTGATGCTGGAAAACACCCTCACCGGCCTGTTCACCCGCATCTTCAAACGCGAAATTCCCCAGCCGTTGCTGCGTTACGCAACGCAAATGATCCATCAGGAAAGCCTGTTTTTCGTTCTGCCGTTCTTCTTCATCACCACGACGTGGAACAGCGGTCAGTTGGTTTTCACCGGACTGCTCAGCGTCGCGGCACTGATCTCGATCGTCGATCCGCTCTACTACAAATGGCTGGCGCCACGGCGCTGGGCGTTCCTCGCGTTGCACACCCTGACCCTGTTCGCCGCCCTGCTCACCGCGTTGCCGGTGATCATGCACCTGACCACCTCGCAGAGTTTCAAGTGGGCGCTGGGCATTGCCGTGCTGTTGTCGTTCCCGAGTCTGGCGTCGATCTTCCCGATCCGCACGGTGCGTAACGCGCTGGCGATTCTGTGCATCACCGTCGGCATCGGTGGCGTCGGTTGGGTGCTGCGTTCGTGGGTGCCGCCGGCGACGCTGTGGATGACCGACGTGGCGATCAGCACGCAACTGCAGGATCGCACCCCCGGCGCCAGCCTCGACACGGTCAGCGCCGAGCAGATTCGTGGCGATGGCCTCTACGCCTACACCGCGATCAACGCGCCACGCGGGCTCGATGAGCGGATTTATCACGTCTGGCAGTTCAACGGCAAAGAGGTCGATCGCATCCCGCTCGACATCCATGGCGGGCGCAAGGAAGGCTACCGGGCGTGGACGCACAAGCAGAATTTCCCCGGTAACCCGGCGGGCAAATGGCAGGTGCGGGTGTTGACCGAAGATGGCCAGGTGATCGGCGTGCTGCGCTTCGAAATCACCGACAGCACAGCGATCAAAGAAAAGTAGTCCGGTTCGTGCTATTACCTATCCCAGCGTAATCAGCCGAAAAGCACGGAGCTTATGACCAGCAGTTCGATCAGCGGCAATGCCCAACTGGACACGTCGATCAGCCCTGCCCGCCTGCGCGTGACCGGGGACTGGACGCTTGCCCATTACGCCGAGCTCAAGACCCTCAGCGAAAAGCTCCACGGCCAGTACGACGCCAACACCCCGATTGACCTCAACAGCCTCGGCGCCCTCGATACCGCTGGCGCTTCGCTGCTGGTCGAACTGCTCGGCTCCGAGCGCCTCGGTAAATCTGCCGAGCACCCTGATTGCACGATTTCCACCGCTGATCGCGCGCTGCTGCAAACCGTGTATCGCTCGATGACTGATTTCTGCGTGCCGATCAAGGAAGCGGAAATCAGCGTCAGCGTGCAATTGCTCACGCGCATTGGTCGTGCGGTCGATACGGTCTGGCAGGACACCCTGCAACTGCTCGGCTTCGTCGGCCTGATTCTGGAAACCATCGCTCGCAACCTGTTCCGGCCCAAGCGCTGGCGCATCACGCCAATGATTGCGCACATCGAACAGACCGGCCTCGACGCCGCACCGATCGTGGCGTTGCTGACCTTTCTGGTCGGCGCGGTGGTGGCGTTCCTCGGCGCGACGGTGCTGGCCAGTTTCGGCGCGACGATTTTTACCGTGGATCTGGTCGGTTTCTCGTTCCTGCGTGAATTCGGCGTGCTGCTCACCGCGATCCTCATGGCCGGGCGCACCGCCAGTGCCTTCACCGCGCAGATCGGCTCGATGAAGGCCAACGAGGAAATCGACGCGATCCGCACTCTCGGCCTCGACCCGATGGAGCTGCTGGTGGTGCCGCGCGTGCTGGCGATGCTGGTGGCGCTGCCGATGCTGACCTTTCTGGCGATGCTCTGCGGGATCATTGGCGGCGGCGTGGTGTGCGCGGTGTCGCTGGATATCTCGCCGGCGATGTTCCTGACGCTGTTGCAGTCGGACATCGGCGTGCAGCACTTTCTGGTCGGCTTGGTAAAAGCGCCGATCTTCGCCTTCATCATTGCCGCGATTGGTTGCCTGGAAGGCTTCAAGGTCAGCGGCAGCGCCGAGTCGGTCGGCGCGCACACGACGTCTGCCGTGGTGCAGTCGATTTTCGTGGTGATCGTGCTCGACGCGGTCGCCGCACTGTTCTTCATGGAGATGGGCTGGTGAGTCGTCTACCCCGCGCGCCCTCGGAGGCGGTGATCGAAGTCCGTGGCCTGTGCAATCGCTTCGGCAGCCAGAGCGTGCATGAGAACCTCGATCTGGATTTGTACAAAGGCGAAATCCTCGCCGTGGTCGGCGGTTCCGGCAGCGGCAAATCGGTGTTGTTGCGCAGCATTGTCGGTTTGCGTCGGCCCAGCGAAGGTATCGTCAAAGTGTTCGGTAAGAACCTGCCGAGTCTGTCGGAGCACGAGCGTTCGATGGTTGAACGACGCTTTGGTGTGCTGTTCCAGAAAGGCGCGCTGTTTTCCTCGCTGACGGTGACCGAGAACGTCGCCCTGCCCCTCATTGAACACGCCGGCCTCAGCCGTAACGACGCCGAACATTTGGCCGCCGTGAAGCTGGCGCTGGCCGGGTTGCCATTGTCGGCAGCGGATAAATATCCTTCGTCGCTGTCCGGCGGCATGATCAAACGCGCCGCTCTGGCCCGGGCCTTGGCGCTGGATCCGGACATTCTGTTTCTCGATGAGCCCACCGCCGGCCTCGATCCGATTGGCGCGGCGCAATTCGACCAATTGATCCTGACCCTGCGCGATGCGCTCGGCCTTAGCGTGTTTCTGGTGACCCACGACCTCGACACGCTCTACACCATCACCGATCGCGTGGCGGTGCTGGCGCAGAAGAAAGTGCTGGTCGCCGGCCCGATCGACGTCGTTTCGGAGACCGACGACGCCTGGATTCACGAATACTTCCACGGCCCGCGCGGCCGCTCGGCGC
Source organism: Pseudomonas sp. PS01303 (assembly GCF_029959385.1). NCBI lineage: Bacteria > Pseudomonadati > Pseudomonadota > Gammaproteobacteria > Pseudomonadales > Pseudomonadaceae > Pseudomonas > Pseudomonas sp. PS01303. Next base: position 1,680 of record NZ_JASCPK010000001.1, on the reverse strand, counting down.
TGGACGCCGCCAAATTGCTCAACGAGGTCTGACATGGAAACCCGAGCGCATCATGTGTTGATCGGCCTGTTCACCGTGATTGTGGTGGCAGGCGCCCTGCTCTTCGGTCTGTTCCTGGCCAAGTCCAGCGTCGACACCGAATTCAAGGATTACGAAATCGTCTTCAACGAGGCGGTCAGCGGTTTGTCCAAAGGCAGTTCGGTGCAGTACAGCGGGATCAAGGTCGGCGACGTGATCAGCCTGCGCCTCGATCCGCAGGATCCACGCCGGGTGCTGGCGCGAATTCGTCTGGCCGGTGACACCCCGGTCAAAGAAGACACCCAGGCGAAACTGGCGCTGGCCGGGATCACTGGCACGTCGATCATCCAGCTCAGCGGTGGCACGCCGCAGAGCGCGAAACTGCGTGGGCATGACGGTAAGCTGCCGCTGATCGTCGCCTCGCCTTCGCCGATCTCGCGCTTGCTCAATGACAGCAACGATTTGATGACCGGCATCAGCTCGCTGCTGCAGAACGCCAATCAGATGTTCTCCCCAGAGAACGTCGAGCGCGTCAGCAAAACCCTCGCCCACCTTGAGCAAACTACTGGGACGATCAACGATCAACGCGGCGACATCAAACAGGCGATGCAGCAACTGGCGACCGTCGGCAAACAGGCTGGCAGCATGCTTGAGCAAACTTCGCTGCTGATGCGCAACGCCAACGGCTTGCTCAACGATCAGGGCAAACAAGCGCTGGGTAGCGCCGAGCAGGCGATGAAGTCGCTGGAACAAAGCACGACGACGATCAGCGCCCTGCTCAACAAAAACGAAAACTCCCTCGACAACGGCATGCAGGGCCTCAATGGCCTGGCCCCGGCGATCCGCGAACTGCGTGAGACGCTGACCTCGCTGCGCGCCATCTCGCAACGCCTTGAGGCCAACCCCAGCGGCTATTTGCTGGGCCGTGACAAGAACAAGGAATTCACGCCATGAAGCTGACTCGCCTCGCCCTCCTCGTTGGCTTCACCTTGATCAGTGCGTGCTCGATCCTGCCCAAGTCCGAACCGTCGGATGTGTATCGCTTGCCAGCCGCACAGGCGCCCGCCTCGACCCGTTCGGCGGCGGCTCAGACCTGGTCGTTACGCTTGAATAAATTGCAGTCCAGCGAAGCGCTGAACCGCTCGAACATCGCGGTGATTCCGCAGGGCGATGTGATCAGCAGTTACAAGGCTTCGCGCTGGAGCGATCCGGCGCCGGTGCTGGTGCGTAATCGCTTGCTCGACGGCTTTCAGCGTGATGGACGGGTGACGTTGCTGAGCACGGATGACAGCAACTTTGCTGCAGATCTGGAATTGGGCGGGAGTTTGCAGGCGTTTCAGACCGAGTATCAGGGCACGCAGGCCAGCGTTGTGGTGCGGGTCGATGCGTTGCTGGTGCGCGGTTATGACCAGCGGATTCTCGCCAGTCGCCGCTTTGAAGAGCGCCAGCCGCTGAGTGATGTGCAGGTGCCGGCGGTGGTTGCGGGATTTGGCCAGGCCAGTGATCGCCTGACCGCCAAAGTCGTGGCCTGGGCCGTAGACCAAGGCCAGAAACTGGCCCCGCCAAAACCCTAACCCCCACACAGTCCCTGTGGGAGCGAGCCTGCTCGCGAAGGCGTCGTGTCAGATACATCAACGTGAATGACACACCGCTTTCGCGAGC